>JBDSSX010000201.1:0-8567 GCA_039928555.1 Nitrosospira sp.
TCCTTTTTCATATTATATGATTTTTCGGATTTACGCGTTGTTTAGTAATGCCGGTAACAGCCTTGGTAACCCAGATAAGCATGGAAGTGGATTCCTGTGAATGCTACGATGACAGCTTTAACGTAACGCTGTTGAAAGTGATTATAAAAGCGAGAAATTCGCTTCAGACAAATAAAGCTGCTTCCCTGTCGAGTTGAAGCGGGATATGACTAAACAGATATATTCAGCCAATTAAAACATCCGGGTTAAACCAATCCGCATTAAAGAATAAAGATGAAGATGCATTACGACATCAAAGGTAAGATAGCGCTGGTCACCGGTGCAAATCGCGGAATCGGCAAGGCGATAGTTGATGCCTTTTTGAACAATGGAGCAGCGAAAATCTACGCCGCGGTTCGCAATTTGAACTCCGCTATCCCGCTCGTTAAGCACTATGGCGACAGGGTGGTTCCGGTTCAACTGGATTTGACAAAACCGGAGACCATCATCGCCGCCGCGGAGACAGCGGCGGATGTCCAGGTGGTGGTCAATAATGCAGGTGTCTTTATCGCTTCAACCCCGATGGATAGCGATGCTATCGATTCGCTTGAGCTGGGAATGAAGATCAATGTATTGGGCCTTATCCGGATGGCGCAAGCCTTTGCCCCTATTCTCAAGGTAAATGGGGGCGGGGCGTTTGTGCAACTCAACTCGATTGCATCATTGAAGTGTTCTGCCAACTTCGCGACGCATTCCGCGTCCAAAGCCGCTGCCTATTCCATCACGCAGGCGCTGCGTGAATTGCTGGATCAGCAGGGTACAGCGGTTCTGAGCGTACATCCCGGCCTTATCGCTACTGATATGAGTGATGCCGCTGGCCTGGGCGGGATTGCCGAGCCCGCCTCGCTCGTTGGCGAGGGTATCGTCACTGCACTGAAAGCGGGGGATTTCCACCTTTTTCCCGACTCTATGGCCAAGCGGGTAGGGAGCGCCTACCAGCGTTTTTCAGAAAGTGTAATCGAAGCTGATATTTCAGAATATAGACCAAATTAAAATTTAAAATCGGAAAACAAATGTAAGAATAGTACGGAATGCCACTTTTACCTGAATCCACCCCGTAGCGAACTCACCACGGAAGGTGAAGGTCAAAGTTTGAGAATATTATTTGTGGATCAAGGCATTAGATAAACAAATGAGCGATCAACCGCCGGATTTGGGTTTAATTGAGAAGCAACCTGAAGGAGTTCCCCGGAATTTATCCAATAGGCCTTGGTCCGATCCATGGCAATGATCTTCCCATGTCTTTACGTTTCTTAGTTTTCGCGATCCGGAGCATTATTTTGAAGGAGTATCACCATGCCGCATAACCTGTTCAATACGCGAAAAGCGTTTCCCCTTGCCGCCGGCAAGAAAGCAAAGTTCTATTCTCTCCCTGCCCTGGAAACGTCGGGTGTGGGCAAGATTTCGCGGTTGCCGGTTTCCATTCGTATCGTGCTGGAATCAGTCTTGCGCAATTGCGACGGAAAGAAAATCACCGAAGCCCACGTGAGGCAATTGGCTAACTGGCAGCCCAACGCCGTAAGGACGGGTGAGATTCCCTTCGTTGTGTCCCGGATCGTATTGCAGGATTTCACCGGTGTGCCGCTCCTTGTGGATCTGGCGGCGATGCGCGATGTGGCAAAAAGAATGGGCAGGGACCCCAAGCTTGTTGAACCACTCGTGCCGGTTGATCTGGTGGTTGACCACTCGGTGCAGGTCGATTACTACGGTAATAAACAGGCGCTCAATCTCAACATGGAAATCGAATTCCGTCGCAACAATGAGCGCTACCAGTTCATAAAATGGGGGATGCAGGCATTTGATACATTCAAGGTGGTGCCCCCCGGAATTGGTATTGTGCACCAGGTGAATCTGGAATATCTCGCCCGCGGAGTACACCAGAAAGGTGGCGTGGTATATCCCGATACACTGGTTGGCACCGATTCGCATACCACCATGATCAATGGCATCGGTGTGGTCGGTTGGGGTGTTGGCGGGATCGAAGCGGAAGCCGGAATGCTGGGACAACCAGTTTACTTTCTCACGCCAGACGTGGTGGGTGTGAATCTGACGGGTCAATTGCGCGGCGGTGTTACCGCCACCGATCTGGTACTTACTGTTACCGAGATGTTGCGCAAAGCCAACGTGGTGGGCAAGTTTGTGGAATTTTTTGGCGAAGGCACCGCATCGCTGAAAGTACCCGATCGCGCCACGATTGCCAACATGGCGCCTGAATATGGCGCCACCATGGGTTTTTTCCCGGTGGATGATGCCACCATCGAGTATTTCAGGAGCACGGGGCGTAGCGACGAGGAAGTCTCCATGCTTCAATCCTACTTCAAGGCTCAGGAACTGTATGGCATCCCCCGCAAGGGCGACATCGATTACACGCGCGAATTGGAACTTGATCTGGGCGCAGTCGCGCCCTCGCTAGCCGGACCGAGGCGCCCTCAAGACCGTATCGAGATCGGCAACATCAAATCCAGGTTCATCGAACTCTTTGCCATACCCATTATGGAAGGCGGTTATGGCAGAGATGCAACGGATCTGAGTCAACACTATCCAGTGCGCGATTGCGATGACCTCGAGATCGACATGGAGGCTATCAACGGTAGCTCAAGCCGGAATAAAGCCGCCGTGAGACCGGGGACCGAAAGGAATATTACGGAGATGGTCAACAACCGTCCGATACTGGCAACAGAAGAAGCGCCGCTCTGTATATCGAATGGTCCGTTTGATCTTGGCCACGGCGATATTCT
The DNA here is from genome assembly GCA_039928555.1 of Nitrosospira sp. Classification (GTDB taxonomy): domain Bacteria; phylum Pseudomonadota; class Gammaproteobacteria; order Burkholderiales; family Nitrosomonadaceae; genus Nitrosospira. Next base: position 2,778 of record JBDSSX010000201.1, read on the forward strand.
GATCGCGGCCATCACGTCGTGTACCAACACCTCAAACCCCAGCGTGCTGATCGCCGCCGGCCTACTGGCAAAGAAGGCGGTGGAGAAAGGGCTGACAGTGAAGCAGCATATCAAGACGTCGCTTGCCCCTGGCTCACGCGTGGTGACGGAATATCTCACCGCCACCGGTCTGCTACCCTATCTCGAGAAACTCGGCTTTAATCTGGCAGGCTATGGTTGCACAACTTGTATTGGCAACTCGGGGCCTTTGTCGGAACCAATCGAGGAAGCTGTGGTGACAAATGATCTGGTGTGTGCCGCGATACTCTCGGGCAATCGCAATTTCGAGGCGCGAATTCATCCGAGCATTCGCGCCAATTTTCTCGCTTCTCCACCGCTGGTGGTCGCATATGCTATCGCAGGCACCATGCTCAAGGATTTGATGACCGAGCCGCTGGGTCTCGACGAGGATGGTAAACCTGTCTGGCTCGGTGATGTCTGGCCGAGCGAGGATGAAATTCATGGGTTGATGAAATTCGCCGCCAATGCGGAAACGTTTCGCCGGCTCTACAGTAATCTCACCAAGGATCATCCGCTGTGGAACGATATATCTTCGGTTTCGGGGCAAGTGTATGACTGGCCGAAATCCACCTATATTGCCGAGCCGCCGTTCTTCAAGGGTTTTTCCATACAGCCGGAGCAACCCGGCGGAATATGCAATGCGCGCGTGCTGGGCATATTCGGTGATTCCATAACTACCGATCACATCAGCCCCGCCGGCTCCATTAAGGATACTTCACCCGCAGGCAAGTACTTGCTTGCAAGCGGTGTTTTGAAGCACGATTTCAACAGTTATGGAGCACGGCGCGGCAATCATGATGTGATGATGCGCGGCACTTTTGCCAACGTACGTATCAAGAACCTGATGATCCCCGGCAGCGAAGGAGGTATCACCCTGCATCAGCCGGATGGCCGGCAAATGAGTATTTACGATGCTGCCATGAAGTATATTGCGGATGGTGTGCCGGCGGTGGTATTTGGAGGAGAAGAGTACGGCGCCGGTTCGAGCCGTGATTGGGCCGCGAAGGGAACCCAGTTACTCGGCGTCAAAGCGGTGATCGCCCGCAGCTTTGAGCGCATACACCGCAGCAATCTCGTTGGTATGGGCGTGTTGCCATTGCAATTCACGGACAATGCCAGCGCTCATTCACTTGGCATCAAAGGCGATGAACAATTCGACCTTCTGGGTCTGGACGATATTCGTCCGCAGCAGAATGTGACATTAGTGATTCATGGCAATGATGGTTCGCGCCGTGAAATCGATTTGTTGAGCAGGATTGATACACCCATAGAGGTCGACTATTACATGCACGGTGGCATATTACCTTATGTCCTCCGGGAACTCATGACGGCCTGAAAGGGAGAATGGCGCTCATCGTTATGCGACAAGCCGGACTACACAGCTCAAACCAAGATTAGGGGGAGGGCGAATTTGGTTTTCACTGAATAGTCCGGGGCTCTCCTCAGTTTACAGTCCAGAGTTCTTTGCTGATGCAGCGTTTCGCCGTTGCAGGCGCGGGATCAGAAAGCGAGCGATGGGGTAATAGGCGCTCGTATTCATTGTTTACCACCGCATAACATTCGCATACGGAATCTTCCAGTTCCTCGCGATCCAAAACGGTGATATGACCGCGGCTGTATCGAATTGCGCCGATCATTTGTAGCTTAAGCGCGGCCTGAGTCACGCTTTCCCGGCGGACACCCAGCATGATTGCTATCTGCTCGTGCGTCATTTGCAACTCGTTGCCCGACAATCGATCCAGGCTCATCAACAGGAAACGGCCTAGCTGCTGCTCTATGTTATGGTGCCGGTTGCACACCGCGTTCTGCGCGGTTTGAGTAATCAGCGCCTGGGTGTAATGCAGCACCAATCGTTGAAATTTGCCGCGCGAATCGAATTCCTTTTCCAGTATGTTTGCCTTGACTCGATAAGCGCTACCTGTACTCTGCACCACAACCCCGCCGGGCATGCCGCCACCGCCCAAGAGAGCAGAAATACCGGTAAGTCCCTCGTTGCCAATGATCGCAAGCCGCACCGAAGTACCGTTTTCCACGCCGTATACCGGTGCAACGATGCTAGTGGCCGGAAAATACAGGTGATTAATAGAAGCGCCGGGCTCATAAACTACCTGCCCCAACGACATGAATGTGGGCTCAAGATACGGCAGAAGTCTCGCGTAATCTTCCGCAGGCAGGGCCGCAAGAATTCGGTTTTGCTTCGGACTTTGCAGTGGAAACATAATGAAAGTACCTCCATATGTTATTGCTGTTTTGCCAAAGTCTATCCTTCGACCATGACGCTATTAAGACGCGTTTCAAGACTAATCCGGCCAGTCAACCAGAACTGCGCCAGATCAGTGCTATCGTAATGCGTCTTGGGGCGATGTTTTCTATTTATCCCCGTTGGTTGCCTCCGTGGGTAGAATGTGATGAATCGAATATTCGGTGCGTAGCTACCAGAATTCCAGTACTTGGTGCCGCCACTGATTTGAGTAGCTTTGTTTAATACAAAGCATTTATCATGCCAGAATTTATTAATTATATAAAACAATAGATTAGTTTATAAGGTGGTAGAAGGCGGGATATAATTGTTGCTTCTTAGCAACGTGAAATTGATGAAGTAATATAACTTATTGATAATAAATTAATAGTTTGTGTCGTCAAATAGCGACGGACAAAACAAAAAATAATATCAATATGTTGCATGATATGAATGATGTTCTTGTTTCACGACCTAATCTGATCCTGGATCAGCATATGGCGTCACCGGATTTGGCGATCTGTCGGACTTAAAGAATCGAAGCGAAAAAGCGACTGGACGAGGATAGATTTTGAGGATTTTGAAGGCCAATAGTTATTCTATTGGCTGAAAAAGCGCCGAAATATGGACCGGCCAGATACTTTTGCAGCCGATTTCCTTTAAATCCGACAGACTGCTAGTCAGCCAAAATATATCGAGCACAACCCAACTCGCAGAACCGGTTGGCCGTGCACTGTCAATGCGGTGAGGCAAGACTCCAGTGCGGCAGTTGTCTTTGGAACAAACATAATCCAGATCCGGAATCTTGGCGAACGCCATTTTTCAATACGCTAAAATGCAGGAGCTGTATTTCGTTACCGTTAACTTCGCTAACGTTATCCCGGTAAACTTTTCATGGTCCAACGCGTTATAAAAAACGGAAGCTATACGTTTGATAAAAAGATAAGCATGATTTCAATCCCGCGTGCCATTATTCTTGCCATTTTGATAAGCGGCCTTTCCGGTTGCGTCCTGTTTGCTCCCCGCTATCAGATCACGCATCGTTATGAACCGCCCACGGACCCCGCGAGCGGGTTATGCCTGGGAAAATGTACCCAGAAACTGGAGGCCTGTCAGCAACGCTGCACGTCCGTTTATCAGTCATGTCTGAAGCGTATCGAGCCGCTGGCGGAAGAGAGATACAACAAAGCGGTACAGCGCTATGAAAATGAGCTCAGTACCTACCGTCAACGGATGAATTCCCGCTATCTGGGCTGGGGCCGTGCCGGGTTGGGGTGGGGAGGCTCTGCCTGGGGCTGGGGCGGTTCACCGTGGGGCTGGGGCGGGTCCTATTATGGCCTGGGATATTCCTATCCCTTCTTTTATCAACCCGCACCACCCATCACGCCGGATCGCAACAGGGAGTTTGACCGGCTGCGCTATGAACAATGCGAGGTTGAATGCGGGTGCCAATCGGTCCAGGATGCCTGTTTCTTAAGCTGTGGCGGCAGGAAAATTGTGGAGGAACGGTGCATCGCAAACTGCCCAGAATTAAAGTGATTTGGTCTGGTATTTTTTACGGACACAGACTCAATTTCGAAACGCGCCGTAAAGTAAGGGTAAGCTGGTAAATAGCGGCGCGACATATGATGTCGTTTTATTAATTTCCCATTAACCCCGGTTCAGATTTATAGGGATACTTCCAGGTTATCTATTAGCCGGGTTTTACCCAGCCGCGCAGCGCCAAGCACCACCATATTTTCATCCTCCTTCCGCGCTGGAACCAGCGTATCGCGTTGCCGTACTGCAATGTAATCAATCTTCCAGCCGTGGCTGCGCAGATTTTCCGCCGCGCTTTGCTGCAACGCATGAAAATTTCTGTTGCCGTTCTCTATTTCCCGTTTGATTTGCGATAAAACTCGATAAAGCCGCACCGCCTCTGCACGTTCCTCGTTTGACAGATAGCGATTACGGGAACTCAACGCCAGGTTATCCGATGCGCGCACAGTCTCGCCTCCAATAATTTCCAGAGGTAAATTGAATTGCCGTACCAGTTCACGCATGATATGCAGTTGCTGGTAATCTTTTTTTCCAAAAACCGCCACGTGAGGTTGCACGATATTGAAAAGCTTCAGTACGACCGTCGCTACACCACGGAAAAATCCGGGACGAAATTCGCCTTCCAGCATATTCGCTATCGGCGGGGGTTCCAGCATGAACTCCTGTCGCGCGGGGTAGAGGCTCTTCTCGCCGGGAGCAAATACTACGTCAACATGCTGACTCTCCAATTGCGCGAAGTCATCCGCCAGAGTACGCGGATATTGATCAAAATCCTCTGCTGGCGCGAACTGCAGGCGGTTAACAAAAATACTCGCCACCACACATTCCGCTTTTTGTTGTGCGATCCGAATCAGCGACGAATGGCCTTCATGCAAGCCGCCCATGGTGGGAACAAAGGCAATGGAAGATTCACACTTGAGCCGGCTGCGCAAAGATGAGATGCCAGTAATAATTTCCACTCTCTTTCCGCAACTCAGAATGCATGCTCCGGCCCTGGAAACTCTCCAGTTTTGACTGCTTTGACGTAATTTTCCACCGCCTCATGGATGCTGCCTGCGCCAATCATGAAATTTCTCATGAATCGGGCTTTTTTGCCGGAATAGATGCCAAGCATGTCATACAGTACCAGCACCTGTGCCGAGCAATCTATGCTGGCACCAATGCCAATGGTGGGAATAGATAGTTTCTTGGTAATTTTTTTGGCGAGCGCGGCGGGAACAACTTCCATCAACAACATGCTCGCGCCCGCTTTTTCCAAGGCAACCGCGTCTTCCAGCAATTGTTTTGCCTGGTGGCCGGTTTTACCTTGTACCGTGTAACCACCCAACTGATTTATCGATTGCGGTGTCAAACCGATGTGGGCGCAAACCGGGATTCCGCGCCGGGTGAGGAATTCAACCGTTTCCGCCATAACGCTGCCGCCCTCCATCTTGACCATATTGGCGCCTGCGGCCATGAGTTCGGCGGCATTCTCGAATGTATCTTCCGGGGCTACCTGAGAGGTACCGAAAGGCATGTCGGCCATGATGAACGCTTTGCTTGAGCCACGCGCCACGCAACGTGTGTGATAGATCATGTCATCCAGAGTAACCGGCAGGGTGCTCTCTTCGCCCTGGAGAACGTTACCCAGTGAATCGCCCACCAGCAGAATATCGACACCGGCATTTTCCAGCAGGGCCGCAAAACTTGCGTCGTAACAGGTGAGGATGGCGATTTTTTCCCCATCGTCACGCATTTTTTGTAAAGCACCTTGTGTCGTACGCATAATTGAGCTCCTAATTTCCACGATTGAAATATTCCCGGGGGCCGCGCATCTGCTCCAGTTGCTGCAACAATAGATCAAAATCATCCTGGCTATCAACGAAATTGAGATTCTCGCTATTGATCATCATGACCGGCGCATCCTCGTATTGATGAAAGAAACGAGTGTAGCTGTCAGCCAGCCGCCATAG
>JBDSSX010000202.1:0-2068 GCA_039928555.1 Nitrosospira sp.
CCGGATTCAGGATAATGAATCTACATTTGCTTGTTCCTTCCCTCTTCTGGCCAGATGCGTCTCTGCCCGAGATTTACCGCGATTTGCCGCTGCCCGAGCTGGAAAATCTGCTGGCAAAAAGTTTGTGCACTGACGATATATTGCAGAAACAGGAAGTCCAGGCGTGGCTTTGCCGCGCTTTCGGCGTGTCAAAGCAGCAGGATTGGCCGGTAGCACCCATTACCCTGGAAGCCGATAGCGTAGATAACGCAAAAGCCGGAGCCGATTACTGGGTTCGTGCCGATCCCGTGCACCTGCGCATCGAACATGATCAAATCCTGCTGGCTGACAGCCGTGTATTTCGGATTTCGATGGAAGAAGCAGGCCAGCTCACCGGTTTGCTTAACCGGCATTTTGAAGAAAATGGTCAGGAGATAGTATTTGTGCCGCTACGGCCCGATCGCTGGTATTTGCGCGTAACGGCAATACCACCGGCAGAAACCCATTTGCTCAGCGAGGTTGCTAATAAAGGCATCAACGAACTATTGCCATTCGGTACGAACAATATAGTCTGGCGTGGACTTTTCAATGAAGTTCAGATGCTGCTGCATGAACATCCGCTTAACCAGTCACGCGAGGCGCGCGGCGAACCTGCCATTAACGGCACCTGGTTCTGGGGTGGCGGAATCATGCCGCAATCCATGACCAGTCCCTATACCCATGTATGGAGCGACGATGTTCTTGCCGGTTCGCTCGCACTGGCATCTGGCACTAACCAAACACGGTTGCCGCCGGATGCGGCAACATGGCATCAATCCGCCACACCCGGCAATCATCTTGTCGTACTTGATTCCCTGTATGGGAAAGCCCAGTATGCGGATGCCTATGGCTGGCGTGAAAGTTTAAAAGAACTGGAACGGAGGTGGTTCGCACCGTTATTGGCGATGTCAAAGCAAGGCAAGTTCGATCAGCTGACGCTGTCTGTTATTAGCGGCCATAAAACAAAAAATTTTGCCCTGGGACGTGGTGATTTGAGGAAATTCTGGCGTAGCGCGAAACCGCTTTCCAGTTATGCTCGCTGAGATTGGTGGGCCGGAAGAACTATCGAATCTTTCCGATAAATCCATTTAAACATTTCTCTATCATTCATAAAAAACCCTTGCTCACTTCTTTAAATATCATCCACAATAAATACGTTGCGTAAATAGCTACTTTGAACCATTTAAATTGGTTTATACCAGTGAATAGTCATATTATGGAAGCACTGAATCGCGGTATGATTAACAAATAGATTGTTAAAGCCATTGGAGATTCTGTACAAATCTGTAAATAACATCTTGTAATATTGAAATTTTTTATAGAATGTCCTGCTTGAAACAATGGTTTAATGGGGTTCTGTTCTCTGGGGAAATAACGAGAATAAATCATGAAAGGGAGAAATCATGAATGATCTAAGCCTGTTCGAATCGTTGTTAAATTGCAACACGGTGGAAGAGCTGCATACCAACACGACGGCCATTATCGGCGAGATGGGATTTGAGCATTTTCTTTACGGGGTGCAGGTGAATACTTCGCTCACCCGCCCCTATCGATTCATCCTCAGTTGTTATCCGGAGGCATGGCGTAAGCATTATGATGAGGAAGGCTATGTCGGCATCGACCCGACCGTGTCCCACTGTGCCAAAACCGCTATTCCCATTATCTGGAAGAACGAGGTTTTCAAGGGACGCAAGGAAGCCAGAGTAAGGAGCGAAGCCAAGGATTCTGGTCTGGTGAGCGGAGCCAGTTTCTCAGTGCATGGCGGGCGTGGGGAAGCCGCAATGCTGAGCCTTGCCACTTCGCGGGAATCCCGCGAAGCGCAGGATGACATTCTGGCGATGATGGGCCGGGCTCAACTGCTAACCTGCTATCTGCACGAGGCGGTGCAACGTATTGTACTTAGCCAGGGCCCGCTCCCTCTAAAGAAAATCAGCCTGACGGAACGTGAAAGGGAGTGCCTGCTATGGGCGGCGGAGGGCAAAACGGGTTGGGAGATCGCCAACATCGTCAGCATCTCGGAACGGACGGTAACTTTTCATCTCCAGAATGC
>JBDSSX010000203.1:0-10080 GCA_039928555.1 Nitrosospira sp.
CGCACCGCCAAGCGTCACCTCCCCAAGGGCTACAGCCGTGAATTGCCTCTTCTTGCGCTTGGACCATCAACCAATCTTCCCCGAGTGTATGACATTGCTCTGCAGGCGATCTCGCATGGGGATGGCAGGGTCGATACCGAGAGCCTCAGACGCTTTGTCACGGCGTACCAGGCTGTTGCCAATCTGCAATTGGGGGAATTATGGGCGATTCCGATCATGCTGCGGCTGGCGTTGATTGAAAATCTGCGCCGCGTGGGGGTACACGTGGCAGCCGGCAGGATTGACCGGAATCTTGCCGATGCCTGGGCTGATGAGATCACCAAGATTGCCGAAAAAGATCCCAAGAGTCTCGTTTTAGTGATTGCCGATATGGCCCGGTCCGACCCACCAATGACCACGCCGTTCATTTCGGAACTGGCGCGGCGGTTGCAAGGGCAGGGTCCCGCGCTGGCGCTCCCGCTGAACTGGATCGAACAGCGGCTTGCCGAGTCGAATCAAACGATCGAGCAAATGGTGCAGATGGGAAATCAGCAGCAGGCGGCTGACCAGGTTTCGATTTCCAACAGTATTAATAGCTTGCGCATGCTGGGCGCCATCGATTGGCGCGAGTTTGTCGAAACCACGAGCGTTGTCGAACAGACATTGCGGGAAGATCCGGATGGTACCTACGGTGGAATGGATTTTGCCACCCGTGATCATTATCGGCATGCCGTGGAGCGCCTGGCCAAGACAAGTCCCGTCTCGGAAGTGGAAGTGGCGCGCCATGCGCTCCAGTTGGCACGAAATAGCGCGGCGAAGGATGGCGGCAATGCCAGGGCGCACGTCGGCTTTTACCTGATTGACAAAGGTTTGCCCGACCTCGAACAGGCAGCACAGGTACGCTTGTCGATCCCGGAAAAATTGTCGCGAACCGGCCGCCGATATCCGTTTTTTTATTATGTTGGCGCGATCGTGCTGATAACGGCGAGTCTGGTTGGTGCTCTCTTGCTCAAGGCGTATGCCGGCGGCGCAAGCGAATGGTTGCTGGGAGCAGTGGGCATACTGTCGCTCTTTGCGGCGAGTCAACTGGCTGTAGCGCTGGTAAATTGGGTGACGCAACTACTGGTGGCGCCTCACTCGCTGCCGCGTATGGACTTTTCCGCAAAAATCCCGGTGGTGTTTCGTACACTGGTGGTGGTTCCGACCATGCTGACGAGCCATTCAGATGTTCCGGATCTCGTCGAAGCGCTCGAAGTCAGATTCCTGGCCAATCGCGACGATAATCTTTTTTTTGGTCTATTGACTGATTTCCAGGATGCAGGCCAGGAGACACTCCCTGAAGATGAATCCTTGTTGCAGCTTGCACGTGCAAGTATCGAAGAACTGAATAAAAAGTATCCCCACGCGACCGGGAATAACGTGGTTGCCGCAGTGGACGCGGCTGACTTGGCAGCAAACGTTACTGACGGTCCATTTTTTTTGTTTCATCGCCCGCGTCGATGGAATCCGCGGGAGCGGCTCTGGATGGGTCATGAGCGCAAACGCGGGAAGCTTGCGGATTTGAATGCCCTGTTGCGCGGCGCGGGAAGTGACTCATTCTCTTTAATCATTGGCAACATAGCTGTGCTGCCTGAAGTGAAATATGTCATCACGCTCGATACCGATACTCAATTGCCGCGGGAGTCCGCGCATCAGTTCGTGGGTGCAATGGCGCATCCGTTGAACCGCCCCTGGCTTGACACAACGCCCCGGGATGGAGGCGGCGGGCTGGTGACCGAAGGTTATGGAATTCTGCAACCGCGTGTCGCGGTGAGTCTGTCGAGTACAAACCGGTCGCGATATGCATGGCTTTTCGGTGGCGAGGCCGGTATTGATCCCTACACGCGAATTGTTTCCGATGTTTACCAGGATTTATTCTATGAAGGTTCGTTCGTAGGCAAGGGTATTTACGATGTTGATGCGTTCGAGCAGGCGCTCTGCCTACGCTTTCCGGAGAATCGAATTCTAAGTCACGATCTTCTTGAGGGCTGCTATGCCCGTGCGGGTTTGTTGAGCGATGTCCAGTTGTATGAGAGTATTCCTACACGCTATAGTGGGGATGTGAGCCGCCGCCACCGATGGATTCGAGGGGACTGGCAACTCGCTACCTGGATGTTGTGGCGTGTACCGGGGGCGGACGCGAGCCACCACCCGAATCCGCTATCGGCGTTGTCGCGGTGGAAGTTGATGGATAACCTGCGGCGCAGTCTTGTTCCGGCGGCCTTGACGCTGCTGCTGCTGCTGGGATGGATGGCTCTCCCCCAGGCTTGGTTCTGGACACTGGCGGTTATAGGCGCGCTTGCTATCCCCGCTGCGATAACCGTTATTTCCGATCTGCTGCATAAGCCCTCCGAAATTCCGCTGCGACAGCATATTGTTGCCACTGTACGTGCGGCGGGGCGGCATTTCGGGCAAATATTATTTATACTGGCCTGCCTTCCCTATGAAGCCTATTTCAGCCTCGACGCGATCGTACGTACCCACGTAAGACTCTTGATCACACGCCGCCGGCTTCTCGAATGGAATCCTTCCAGCGAGGTCGAACGCGAATCCGATCCGGCAATCGTTAGCAAGGGCCGCGCCGATCTGGGTGCCTCCTTTCAATCGATGTGGGTGGCACCGGCAACCGCCATCGCTGGGGTGACCGGAATCGCGATGACAGAACCGCTTGCGTTGATCGTCGCATTGCCAGTGTTATTGTTATGGGCAGGTTCTCCCGCCATTGCCTGGTGGATAAGCCGGCCGCTTCCTCCGCGAAGCGCGGAATTGACCATCGGACAAAACCATTTTTTGCGTCAGGTCGCACGCCGGACATGGTTCTTCTTCGAGACTTTCGTCGGTCCAAAGGATCATTGGCTGCCGCCGGATAATTTCCAGGAGCATCCTGTCGCGACGATCGCGCATCGCACATCGCCGACCAACATGGGTTTGGCGCTACTGGCCAATGTTGCCGCCCATGACTTCGGCTACATCGGCGTGGGGCGGTTCATTGAACGCACCGCAAACACGCTTCAGTCAATGGAAACGCTGGAACGGCACGCCGGTCATTTTTATAACTGGTATGACACGGAAACACGGGCGCCATTGACGCGCTATATTTCTACAGTGGATAGCGGTAATCTCGCCGGCCATCTGCTGACATTACGCGCAGGGTTACTGGAAGTTGCGGATGGTCCGATCATTGGCGAGCAAGTATTTCCGGGATTGACCGACACGCTGCAGATTCTGGAGAAAACCGCTGGCGCCCCGGCAAGTTCGCTGGCGCAATTCAAACAGGCGCTGATGGCTGCAACCGAGACTCATCCCCTCACAATCGCGAGTGCAAGAGTTGACCTTGACCAGTTGGTTGCATGCTCCAGGGCGGTGATCCATGAGATTGCCGAAGCACAGCCCGCTGCCCACCCTGGCGAAGCTCATGAATGGGCACAGATTTTGAACAGGCAATGTGAAGATATACTTGCCGAATTAACCAGCCTCGCGTCGCCATTCATGTCGCCTGCTACGAAGAGCGGCAGGCACGATGCGGCGCGTATAGCGGAAATCCCTTCCCTGAGACAACTTGCCGAGCAGGGGAATGAGCGCGCGCGCCACCAGTTGGACACGCTCGAACATCTTGTGCTGCTAGCGGGTGAAATGGCACGGATGGAATACGGTTTTCTGTTCAGCCACGCGCAACGGCAACTTGCCATTGGATACAACGTCGGTGAACGCCGGCTCGATGCAAGCTACTACGATCTGCTCGCTTCGGAGGCAAGACTGTGCAATTTTGTCGCGATCGCGCAGGGGGAGTTGCCTCAGGAAAGCTGGTTCGCTTTGGGCCGGATGCTTACAACCGCCGGGGGAGAGTCCGCCTTGTTGTCCTGGAGTGGTTCGATGTTTGAGTATCTCATGCCGTTACTGGTGATGCCGACGTTCGATAACACGCTTCTCGACCAGACCTGCAAAGCGGCGGTTGACCGGCAGATCGCATATGGTGAGGAACGCGGGGTGCCCTGGGGCATCTCGGAATCGGGCTACAATGCCGTCGACGTTCAATTCAATTACCAATATCGCGCATTTGGCGTTCCCGGGCTGGGACTCAAACGTGGCCTTGCTGAAGACCTGGTCATTGCCCCCTATGCCTCCGTGCTGGCCTTGATGATCGCCCCTGAGGCCGCGTGCCGTAACCTTCAGCAGCTTGCCGCCGAAGGTATGGCCGGGAAATTCGGTTTTTATGAAGCGGCCGACTACACGCCATCACGACTGCGACGTGGCGAAACACGTGTCGTAGTACGCTCATTCATGGCTCATCATCAAGGCATGAGTCTGCTTTCCCTCGCGTATTTATTGTTGGATCGCCCAATGCAACGGCGATTCGAATCCGAGTTATCGTTTCAGGCGACGATGCTGCTGCTCCAGGAAAGGATTCCGAAGGCGACGGCTTTCCGTTCACAAGCTGCGGAGCTCCCGGATATTCGGGTGGCCAAGGAGCTTCCGGACATGCCAATGCGCATACTTTCGAGTGCGAACACACCCATTCCTGAAGTCCAACTTTTGTCGAATGGCCGGTATCATGTCATGGTCACCAACAGCGGCGGTGGAAGCAGCCGCTGGAAGGATCTTGCTGTTACCCGCTGGCGGGAAGACAGCACGTGCGACAACTGGGGCAATTTCTGTTACCTGCGCGACATGGCGAGCGGAGAATTCTGGTCGACTACGCACCAGCCTACATTAAAAGAAGCCAAGCGTTATGGCGTTCTCTTTTCTGAAGGACGGGTCGAGTTTCGCCGCCGCGATCTCGATTTCGACACACACACCGAAATTACGGTATCGCCGGAAGACGATATCGAGCTGCGCCGGGTTCGCATCACCAATCGTGCCTGGACGCACCGGACCATTGAAGTCACTTCCTATGCCGAGGTGGTGCTGTCGACACCGGCAGCCGATGCTCAAGCGCCGGCATTTGGCAATCTCTTCGTACAGACGGAAATATTGTCCGAGCGGCATGCGATTCTTTGCAGCCGGCGGCCGCGTTCCCAGAGCGACCCCGTGCCCTGGATGTTCCACCTGATGACGGCACATGGAATCGCTAGCGAGGCAATTTCCTATGAGACAGATCGGATGGTATTTATCGGACGCGGGAATAATGTATCCAACCCGCAAGCAATGACCGCACCGGGGCCGCTCTCCGGTAGTGCCGGATCGGTTCTGGATCCGATTGTGGCCATCCGCCGGCGTATAACCATCGAACCGGGAGAATCCGTGACGATCGATATCGTTACCGGGGCAGGTGACTCTCGTCACGCCGCCATGAACCTCGTGGACAAGTATCAGGATCCGCATTTGTCGGACCGTGTTTTCGATCTTGCGTGGACTCACAGTCTGGTTGTATTGCGGCAGCTCAACGCGACCGAGACCGATGCGCAATTGTTTGGCCGCCTGGCAGGTTCCGTGCTCTACGCCAATGCTTATCTGCGTGCCGATGGGGCCGTGCTGAGCAAGAATCGGCGCGGTCAGTCAGGGCTATGGGGATATGCCATTTCGGGTGACTTGCCGATTGTATTGTTGCAGATCAGCGATGCGGCCAACATCGACCTGGTGCGGCAGTTGGTGCAGGCGCACGCCTACTGGCGCTTGAAAGGGCTGGCTGTCGATTTAATAATCTGGAATGAGGACCATTCGAGCTATCGGCAGCTTCTGCACGATCACATCATGGGATTGGTCGCTGGCAGTGCCGAGGCCCACGTGCTTGATCGCCCGGGTGGTATTTTCATCCGCCGTGCCGAACAGATTGCCGCAGAGGATCGTATTCTGCTGCAAACTGTTGCACGCGTGAGTATTCTCGACAGTAAAGGCAATCTGGCGGAGCAGATAACGCGCCGGATTCCCGCGGAACTGCCGATTCCCTCGATGAGATGGGAGCAGGAACAGCAGCCCGATGTTGTGCAGAGCGCTAAACTACCTCGCCGTCAGCTGCTCTTCGATAATGGGCACGGAGGATTCACCGCCGATGGACGCGAATATATCATAACAACCGGACGGGGTCAGACGACTCCGGTCCCCTGGTCAAATGTCCTGGCAAATGCACAATTCGGGACGGTTATCTCCGAAAGTGGCCAAGGCTATACGTGGGGCGAGAATGCGCATGAGTTCCGCCTGACGCCATGGAGCAATGACCCGGTCTGTGATCCGGGGGGGGAGGTCTATTACTTGCGCGACGAGGAAAGCGGCTATTTCTGGTCACCGGCACCCTTACCGAGGCGTGGAGCGACGCCATATGTCACACGGCATGGGTTCGGTTACAGCGTTTTTGAGCATACCGAGAACGGCATTACTTCTGAGCTCTGGGTTTATGTAGCACTCGATGCCTCGGTAAAATTTACCGTATTGAAAGTGCGCAATGAATCCGGACGGCTCCGCAAGCTTTCGGCGACTGGATGCGTCGAATGGGTATTGGGCGATTTGCCGGAGAAAGGCAGGATGCACGTCGTTACCGAAATCGATCCCGTAAGCAGTGTCTTACTCGCACGTAATCCGTACAACAACGAATTCTCGGAACGTGTTGCTTTTTTTGACGTGGATGACACGGCACGCAGCGTGACCGGTGATCGAACCGAATTCATTGGCCGCAATGGCGAATTCAGGAATCCCGCGGCGATGAGGACTGCGGAACCGCTTTCCGGGCGTACAGGCCCGGCACTTGACCCCTGTGGTGCTATCCGGATTCCATTCGAGCTGCTGGATGGCCAGTCGCGGGAGATAGTCTTTCGTTTGGGTGCCGGATTTGATACCGGCGACACGCTCCGGCTCGCGCAGCGCTTCCGTGGATCAGCCGTAGCGCATGAAGTTCTGGGAAGCGTGCACCGGTACTGGGGACGTACGCTTGGCACTATACAAGTGGAGACGCCTGATCCATCCTTCAATGTAATGATCAACGGCTGGCTCGTATATCAGGTTCTGGCGTGCCGTCTGTGGGGGCGTAGCGGGTACTATCAATCCGGGGGGGCTTTCGGATTCCGTGATCAGTTGCAGGATGTGATGTCGCTTGTTCACACTGAGCCCATGCTTGTTCGCGAGCACTTGCTCCGCTCGGCGGCACGCCAGTTTATTGAAGGTGATGTTCAGCACTGGTGGCATCCGCCAGGAGGCCGCGGCGTGCGGACTCGCTGTTCGGATGACTATCTCTGGCTACCGTTGACGGCCTGCCGTTATGTTACCGCTACCGGCGATATCGATGTGCTGGATGAATCCATCCCCTTTCTTGAAGGTCGCCAGGTCGGCGCCGATGAGGAGTCGTACTATGACTTGCCGGTTCGCTCTGAACAGGTTGCGAATTTGTATGAGCATTGCGTGCGCGCCATCGTGCACGGCTTGCGATTCGGCGAGCATGGCCTTCCGTTGATGGGCAGCGGTGACTGGAACGACGGCATGAATCTGGTCGGGTTCCATGGGCGCGGCGAGAGTGTCTGGCTGGCTTTCTTCCTGTATGACGTCCTCATTCAATTTTCCGGCCTTGCCCGGCGGCGTGGCGATACGGCTTTCGCCGCACGCTGCAAGAAGGAGGCTAATCTGCTGCGCAAGAATATCGAACGGCACGGCTGGGATGGTGAATGGTATCTCCGCGCCTTCTTCGATGACGGCTCCCCTTTGGGTTCATCCAGCAATCCTGAATGCCGGATCGACTCAATTGCACAGAGCTGGTCGGTATTGACTGGAGCTGGCGACGGCGAGCGCCAGCGTCAGGCAATGGAGGCGGTGGATCAGCATCTAGTCCGGCGCGACGCCGGCCTGATTCAACTTCTCGATCCACCCTTCGATCAATCGGCCCTGAATCCAGGTTATATAAAAGGTTATGTTCCCGGTGTGCGCGAGAATGGTGGCCAATACACGCACGCCGCCATTTGGGCAACGATGGCCTTCGCCGGGTTGGGAGATCACAGGCGGGCATGGGAATTGCTGGCTATGATTAATCCCGTGAATCATGCGCAGACCCCAGAGGCGGTGGCAATTTATAAAACTGAACCGTACGTTGTTTCCGCCGACGTTTATGCCGTATCTCCCCACACCGGGCGTGGCGGATGGTCGTGGTATACAGGTTCCGCCGGCTGGTTGTATCGCCTGATGCTGGAAACGCTGCTGGGTCTTACTCTGGAGGAGGATAAGCTGTATTTCAAACCCTGCCTGCCCGCGGATTGGAAGACGTTCACGGTGAGCTATCGCTATCGGGAAACAGTCTATCGCATCACTGTTTTGCAGATAGCCGGCGCGGAGGGAGAAGAGCGCCTCACTATTGATGGGGTGGTGCAACACAATCTGGTCATCGCCTTGGTCGATGACCGTGTACAGCACACCGCCGAGATCCGGCTAAGGTCCGGCGAAAAGTCAGGTTAGACAGCTCTCGCGGGTGAACGCAGCTTCACGCCTGAAGGTGTTGATTCAATCCACTCGGAGGGATGTGGCGCTTGCGTAACCAGGGTAGCAATGTGAGAAGGGGATGTGCCGGTTATGGAAATATTGGTCCCGGGAGATGGATGCATGGGACACATTGTAGTTTGTGCGATCCTGGCGGTCAGGCTTTGGGTATAACGCTGAAGTAAATAACGCAGCGGGCTGCCAAGCTCGAACTCTCTTCTCAGATTCGCTGCCTTAAGGCGGTAACTATAACCGCCATTTTGCACAACAGCCCGGTTTGGTGTCATCTTTCTTACCATAAGCATGGCAATGCCAAATAAACCTTCATTTCCGATAACGGCAATCTTCGCTGACTCTCCGTTATCTGCATTAGCAAGCAGCGAAATACTGCTGGTAGTGGGGAAGTAAACAAGGTCAATTTCACCGCCGTCCTCGTAGACAGCCCATCCCTGCGACAGGGAAACAAGTTCAAGGCATGATTTCAGACGCTCGTAAACCTCTTCAGGGAGAGCGGCCAAAAAAAGGTTTTGCTTAGGGGTATGCAAGTATGACATTGGCTCCTCGCTGTTTTTAGTTCCAACTGATTTCTATAGGTGCTGACAGATGTGGGGATGGATTAAATAATTGCAGGCTACACCGAAATTCAGGTGCCGTATGTGCGGTGCCAGACAGACCGTATTTACGGAAACAAAGACAGTATGAAAGTCTTGAGCGCCGGTTCCGATCTTGTCTAGCCGTATGGCGATAGCGCGTGATGGGGCGTTGGCTGGATGTTTGCGGAATGCTATACTGTTTTTTTATATGGAGGATGCGATGGGTAAATATACCGCCAGAGAAAGTAAAGAAAAGCTTATTGAAGATTTTCATTCGGTGATTAACGATACCGAGGAATTGATGAGATCCGTAAGCAGCGAGAGCGGAGGCAAAGCTGAGGTTTTGCGCGACAAAATCGAACAGAACCTGACGCACGCCAAGGAATATCTGCAGGATTTCGAAGATTCCATCGTCGATAAGTCGAAGATAGCGGCACGGATAACCGATGAATATGTCCATGAGAACGCCTGGCGGACTGTTGGACTGGCAATCGGGCTGGGTGTCTTGATTGGTTTGCTGCTTAGAAATCGTGACTAATGGAATTCTTCAGCCCGAAAGCTCTCGCGATACAGGGTATCGCGAGTGAGCAAGCGCCACAAAGCAAAGCGGATTTCAGCTAATCTTATTTACATGAAGCAAAAATTGCTGTGAGTGGAGTCGGGTTTCTGTCACCAATCGATATGGGAGATTGATCATGAATGTACGAGTGCCTTTTGCCGCGCTTGTT
This sequence comes from Nitrosospira sp., assembly GCA_039928555.1. Taxonomy (GTDB): domain Bacteria; phylum Pseudomonadota; class Gammaproteobacteria; order Burkholderiales; family Nitrosomonadaceae; genus Nitrosospira. The sequence continues at coordinate 9,731 of JBDSSX010000203.1, forward strand.
GCCTTGCTGCTGACGGGAGGCAACGTTGGGGCGGCGCCTTTCAGTAATCTGTATACATTCGGCGATAGCCTCTCGGATGTGGGAAGCAATCCATCCGCTGTGATGAGTCTTTATGACACATTAGCGAATAATTGCGATCCTGCTCATCCTTGCACTCCCTTTGGCGACTATGTTGGGGGGCGCATCTCCAATGGGTCAGTTGCCACGGAGTATCTCGCGGGTGCTCTCTTTCCGGGAGCGGCAAGTATCGCGAATTTCCACAGCTATGCTGTGGCAGGAGCCACCTCGGGCGTTGGAAACTTTGGCGATGGAGGCAGCGCGACCAAAGAGGGAGATCTGCTGCCGATTCC
>JBDSSX010000204.1:0-13559 GCA_039928555.1 Nitrosospira sp.
GATCGATGAGATATCTTGCACCCCAGGATTCAGGGGGATGCGTATTCCCCAAGTAGCCATACTTGGCAATGACCGGCTCCATGCCGGCGGCAAGGCTGGCCTGCACGTCGCGTATGTCGTCGCCCAGGTAGATGCATTCGGCGGGTGCGATGGCCATTGTGCTGCTCGCCATCAGCAGCGGCTCGGGGTGCGGCTTGGAGTGTACAGTGTCGCCGCCGCTGACAATGCATGCGGCACGGTCGCTCAAGCCCAGCTCTTGCATCAACGGCAGGGTAAAGCGGGCGTGTTTATTGGTCACGATTCCCCACGGAAGCCCACGAGTCTCAAGCTGGTCAAGCAGTTCAGCCACGCCTGGGAACAAACTGGTTTCATCGCACAGGCGTTCAGCGTAAAAATCGAGGAACTCGTTGCGCATGGCATCATAGCCGGTATCACCCGGTTTGATATTGAATCCAAGCCCAAGCAGCCCGCGTGCGCCGGCCGAGGCTTCAGTACGGATAAGCGCTATCGGTAAGGCTGAGAGGCCACGTGCGATGCGCTGCCGATTGAGGGCATGCCCCAAATCGGGTGCGGTGTTGGCAAGGGTGCCGTCGAGATCGAAAAGAACGGCTCTAATCATCCTAAATCCGGCAGTTGGACGGGGTGGAGTGCACAGTTTTTGGGGTGCAGGGCAAGACGCAACGACGCGGAATGGTCATTCCATTCCAAGGAGTTGCAACGCAGCCATGTGTCACAAAAATTGTGCAATCCGCCCCGTAGTGAACTCACCACAAAGGTGAAGATCAAGTGGCGCAAAAGGTCTTTGTGGATCACAGCGATAAATAGAAAAATGAGCGGTCAACTACCGGATTTAGGATCATCTCATGGCCACTTTGGGGGAGTGATGGGTGAGGCGTGAAAGGCAAATCGTAGATTATTGATCGGGCGAGCAAATAGTGCAAACGCCATTCCCGCGAAAGCCTGTATCCAGTGGCATGCAAGACACGCCACTGTTCGTCTGGGCTGAATTCCGGATCAAGTCCGGAATGACGAGATTAGTAGTGTGTTCTCGCCGGATGAATAGGAACCTGAGCGGACTGGGTTACGTTTCCCGGTTCATCGCCCTATTTATCTCCACGCTCACTTATCTCCGCATTCACGATTTCAGGCACGATACGCCATGATGTAGTTCACACCAGAATCTGGCTCCAGTGCGTAAACTTTGGTGATGGGGTTGTAAGTCATGCCAATGATATCTTCCACCTTGAGGCCAGCTTCACGAGCCATGCGGGCGAGCTCGGACGGCTTGATGAATTTTGCGTAATCATGCGTGCCTCGCGGCAGCAGGTTCAGTACGTATTCCGCGCCAATCACGGCGAACAGGTATGACTTCGGGTTGCGGTTGATGGTTGAGAAGAAAATCCAGCCACCTGGCTTGGCAAGTTCAGCGCAACTTCGCACGATGCTTGCCGGACTGGGGACGTGCTCGAGCATTTCCATACAGGTAATCACGTCGTAATGATGAGGCTGTTCCCCGGCGAGGTCTTCCACCGCAATCTTGCGGTAACTGACTTGTTTACCGGTTTCCAGTAGATGCAGTTTTGCCACTTTCAGGGGTTTGTCGCCAAGATCGATGCCAGTGACATGCGCGCCCCGCCCCGCCATGCTTTCCGACAGAATGCCGCCACCGCAGCCAACATCCAGCACGGTTTTGCCTGACAGACCGGCAAACCGGTCGATATAATCCAGTCGCAACGGATTAATTTCATGCAACGGCTTGAATTCACTGTTGGGGTCCCACCAGCGATGCGCCAGCTGGTTGAATTTCTCCAACTCCAGCGGATCAACATTTACGCTCTTTTCTTCGGTTTCTTTAATCATTAAGCCTCATCCCATCCGTCATCTGTTCCCGCCAGAATTCTGTCCTGAGCAATAGTTCCTGTTCATTCAGGGTAGTCAATTCTCCATCATTCAGCAGCATTTTACCATTTACCCACACATGGCTCACATGTTCGCGCCCGGCAGCATAGACAAGATGCGAAACGGGGTCGTAACAGGGTGAGAGTTCGAGGCTGGAAAAATCCACCGCGGTGATGTCGGCCGCTTTGCCCGCGACCAGTGAACCGGTAAGCGCACTCAAGCCTAACGCCCTGGCACCGTTGAGTGTCGCCATTTGCAGCGCCTGCCATGCGGGCAGCGTGTCGGCTCTGCCGCTCTGGCCTTTCGCGAGCAGCGCGGCGAAACGCATTTCCTCGAACATATCGAGGCGGTTGTTGCTGGCGGCCCCGTCCGTCCCCAGGCCAACGTTAACGCCTTTGCCCAGCAGCGAGGCGATGGGCGCAAGCCCGCTGGCAAGTTTCAGATTGGAAGAAGGGCAATGCGCCACGGAGCAGCCTTGTTGCGCCATCAGTCCGATTTCATCGCTGGTGAGATGGACCATGTGCACGGCGATCAGATTAGGACCCAGCAAGCCAAGTTTGTGCAGGCGCTCTATCGGGCGTACGCCGGTGGTTTTCAGGCTATTTGTGATTTCATCATCAGTTTCGTGCAGATGAACATGGATGGGCAAATCAAGCTGCTCGGCGTAGGTCAGGACGTTGGCAAAAACTTTGTCGCTCACGGTATAAGGTGCGTGCGGCGCAAAGCAGAATGACAGCAGCGGATGATGATTGTATTTGTCGCGCAGCGCCAGACCTTTGGCTAAATAATCATCAGCATCGCTGGCGTAGGCGGTGGGAAAATCAATGATTATCATGCCCACGGTAGCACGCATACCGGATTCCAGCACCGCCTGAATCGATGCTTCCGGAAAAAAATACATATCGTTAAAGCAGGTAATCCCGCCTCGCAGCATCTCGGCGCAGGCCAACCGGGTTCCATCGAAGACGAATTCCGCATCAACGTGCCGCGTTTCAGCAGGCCATATATGGTTGTTGAGCCACTCCATTAACGGCAGATCATCCGCGATACCCCGCATCAACGACATGGCGGCATGAATGTGGAGATTGACCAAACCCGGGATCAGCGCATGATTGCCAAGAACGATGCGTTCGCCGGGTGAAAATCGCGCTTGAGCTTCGGCAGTTGGCAAAATTGCCTGAATCAACCCTTTGTCGATCGCAATCGCATGATCACGTAACACCGCACCAGCAGGTTCCACGGGAATTATCCAGCGTGCTTCCAGCAATGTATCGATTTTTACGGGATAGACCATGTATTAACCCGGATATTTCACCAGACCGGCCCGAAAAATCGTCGTAAGTGGCATGAATAATGGCATTTGGTTAATAGCATTGAAATCCAGCGTATCAAAAAAAAACCCTGCACGGCGGCAGGGTTTTAATTTTTTACGCTTAAATCTAATTATTGCACTGTTTCCCGCGAACCAGCCACTTCAACTTCAACGCGACGGTCGGGTTGCAGACATTGGATCAGAGCTTTGGTTGCCTTGGTGCCTTTGCATGTATCGCCGGTTACCGAATTGGCTTCGCCTTTGCCATCAGTAAAGATTTTGTCGGCGGGAATACCTTTTTCTTTCACCAGGTATGCCTTAACAGCCTCAGCGCGACGCAGCGAGAGTTTCTTGTTGTACTCATCGGCGCCGATACGGTCAGCATAACCAATGGCAACGATTGTGTCGTATTTGATACCCCCAAGTTTACCTACGAGGTCATCCAGAGCTTGCTTGCCCCCGGGTTTCAGGACGGCCTTATCGAAATCGAATAGTTCGTCAGCGGACAAAGACACTTTCTCAGGTTCCGTTACAGGAGCGGGAACAGGCGCGGGAGCCACAGGGGCAGGCGCTTCAGCTTTTTTCTCGGGCTTTGGCAACAGATCAGGATCGCATTCGTATATCGCCATGGCAGGTGTCCAATAGCCCGTGCGCCAACAGTCGTCGGATGAATCTCTCACCACCGAACCACGGCCATCACTTGCGTAAGCTTCAGGTTGCTCTTGCGCCATGGCGGTTCCCGAAAACAGCACTGGCAGAACAACTGCTCCAAGCAAGAGTTTTTTCGCTACTATATTTTTCATGCTATCGCCCCTTTTTTCAGAAAAACTTCAATTCAAAATCAAATCATCCCTAATTCATGGAAATTCCAACAAATCTCATCCCTGATTCATGCAAATACAAACAAAGCCATCGATTTGACAATGGCACATTATTGCACATTCGCGGTTCAATTATCTAGTCATATATCCGTCCTTGTCAAATCATGTTGTTGCGGACGGCATGAATACTCGAATACCCCAGTGACTTCAATACGGATGGCATGCTAAAATCAGCGGTTTTTATGTATCGGTATCTGAGGCAGAATTCGCATCATAACTTATTGTCTCTGATAGAAAAATATAACAATGGATCAATTCGCGAAAGAAACCCTGCCCATTAGCCTCGAAGAGGAGATGCGCCGTTCTTACCTTGATTACGCCATGAGCGTGATTGTGGGGCGGGCATTGCCGGACGTACGCGATGGCTTGAAACCTGTGCACCGGCGGGTGCTGTTCGCCATGCACGAACTCTCCAATGACTGGAACCGTCCGTACAAAAAATCCGCACGTATCGTCGGTGATGTGATCGGCAAATATCATCCTCATGGCGATACCGCCGTGTATGACACGATCGTGCGCATGGCGCAGAACTTTTCCTTGCGTTACATGCTGGTGGACGGCCAAGGCAACTTCGGTTCGGTGGATGGTGATAACGCGGCGGCCATGCGTTATACCGAAATCCGCATGTCGCGCATCGCCCACGAGCTGTTGGCGGATCTCGACAAGGAAACAGTGGACTTCGGCCCGAATTACGACGGCTCGGAAAAAGAGCCACTGATTCTACCGGCGAAAATCCCCAACCTGCTCATTAATGGCTCTTCCGGCATCGCGGTGGGCATGGCCACCAACATTCCGCCGCATAATCTGAACGAAGTGGTGGAAGCCTGTCTTGCCCTGCTGAACAATCCTGAAACCAGCATCGAAGAACTGATCGGAATCATTCCGGCGCCTGATTTTCCGACCGCCGGCATCATCTACGGCGTTGCCGGCGTAAGAGAGGGATACCACACCGGACGTGGCCGGGTCGTGATGCGCGCACGCACGCATTTCGAGGATATGGAAACAGGCAGCCGCCAGAGCATCATCATTGACGAGTTGCCGTATCAGGTGAACAAGGCTAATTTGCTGATCCGTATCGGCGAGCTGGTACGCGACAAGAAAATCGAAGGTATTTCCGATCTGCGCGATGAATCGGATAAATCCGGCATGCGCGTGGTAATCGAACTCCGCCGCGGAGAAGTGCCGGAAGTGGTGCTGAACAACCTGTATAAAGAAACACAGATGCAGGACACCTTCGGCATGAACATGGTGGCCTTGCTGGACGGGCAGCCTAGACTGCTGAATTTGAAGCAGATGCTGGATGCGTTTTTGCGCCATCGCCGTGAGGTGGTGACAAGGCGCACGGTGTTTGAATTGAAGAAGGCGCGTGAGCGTGGCCATTTGCTGGAAGGCTTGGCGGTGGCACTCTCCAACGTGGATGAGGTGATCGCTCTGATCAAGGCTGCGCCTACTCCCGCGGTAGCGAAAGAAGCACTGATGTCGAAGGTGTGGCGTTCCGGGTTGGTGGAGGAAATGCTTGCCCGTGCTTCGGTTGACACGAAAGCATTCCGTCCTGATGGCCTGGCGCCTGAATTCGGCTTATCCAGGGATGGGTATCGCCTCTCCGACGCTCAAGCGCAAGCAATACTGGAATTGCGCCTGCAACGGCTAACTGGACTGGAGCAGGACAAGATCGTCAATGAGTATAAGGAGGTAATGGACAAGATCGCCGATTTCCTCGACATGCTCTCCAAGCCCGAACGTATCACAGCCATCATCACCGAAGAGCTTGTTGCCATGAAGCAACAGTTTGGTGACAAGCGCCGCAGTGAAATCGTTATCAATACTCAGGATTTGAGTATGGAGGACCTGATCGCATCGGCGGATGTGGTCGTGACGCTGTCGCATAGCGGCTACATCAAATCGCAGCCGCTCGATGATTACCGCGCGCAAAAACGCGGGGGACGTGGAAAGCAGGCGACCGGCACCAAAGAAGACGACTTTATCGACAATCTGTTCATTGCCAACACTCACGATTATATCCTGTGCTTCTCCAGCCGCGGACGGGTGTACTGGATCAAGGTTTACGCGGTGCCGCAGGGCGGACGTGCCTCGCGCGGCAAGCCCATCGTCAATCTGGTGCAACTGGAGGAAGGTGAAAAAATCAATGCCATTCTTCCGGTAAAAGAATTTGATGAGAACCGCTATATATTCATGGCAACTTCCTTCGGCACCGTGAAGAAAACGCCGCTATCGGAATTTTCCCGTCCTCGCGCCAGCGGCATCATCGCGGTCGGCCTGGATGAGGACGATTATCTGATCGGTGTTGCGCTGACTGAAGGCAAGCATGATGTCATGCTGTTTTCCGACGGTGGGAAAGCGGTGCGTTTCGATGAGAATGACGTGCGCGCGATGGGCCGCGGCGCACGTGGCGTGCGCGGGATGAAACTGGGCAAGGGACAGAAAGTTATCTCCCTGCTGGTAGCCGAAAGTGAAGAGCTGGCAGTCTTGACCGCCACAGAAAATGGTTACGGCAAACGTACGCCGATAAGCGAATATACCCGCCATGGCCGTGGTAGCCAGGGCATGATTGCGATCAAGACCAGCCAACGTAATGGCAAGGTTGTGGCGGCAAGACTGGTCAAGCAGGATGACGAAATTATGCTGATCACTACGGGCGGCGTGCTGATCCGCACACGCGTCAAGGAAGTTCGCGAAATGAGCCGCGCCACCCAGGGTGTAACACTGATTAACCTCGATGACGGGGAGAAACTGGCCGGACTGGAGCGCGTGGTTGAAACCGACGAGGATAATGGAGCACTTCTGTAAATCCGGATGAGTGAGCCAACTTGGCCCCGGGTTTAGAGAGATAAGCTTAAAATTGAGACGTTTGAGAAGTGTAGCAATAGGGAAAGGGATTCATGGAACATATATTTAACTTCAGCGCGGGCCCCGCGGTATTGCCGGCGGAAGTCCTGCAGCAGGCACGTGACGAAATGCTCGACTGGCATGGCAGCGGCATGTCGGTAATGGAAATGAGCCATCGCGGCAAGGAATTCATGTCCATTGCCGCGAAGGTTGAAGCTGATTTACGCGAATTGATTGGCATCCCCGGCAGCTACAAGATTCTTTTTCTATCCGGCGGCGCTTCCAGTCAGTTTGCCATGGTGCCAATGAATCTGCTGCGCGGCAAAAAAAGCGCCGGCTACGTCAATACCGGCGAGTGGTCCAAAAAAGCCATCAAGGAAGCAAAGCGATACTGCACTGTTAATATTGTGGCCTCATCAGAGGATGCGAATTTTACGTACGTGCCACCGCAGGACACGTGGAATATTGACCCGGACGCCGCGTATCTACATTACACGCCCAATGAGACGATCGGCGGAGTGGAGTTCAACTGGATTCCGGATTTGACGCATCTGAACACTGAGGTGCCGCTGGTAGCGGATATTTCTTCCACCTTCATGTCACGCCCGCTGGATATCACCAAGTTCGGGTTGATTTATGCCGGCGCGCAGAAAAATTTCGGCCCTGCGGGATTGACTGTTGTCATCGTACGCGAGGACTTGCTGGGTACAACCGTGGCCGGTACTCCGACCATGTTTGACTACAAAATCCACGCTGATAATGATTCCATGTATAACACCCCGCCCACCTACCCCATGTATATCTCCGGACTGGTACTGGAGTGGTTGAAGAAAAAGGGCGGACTGGCAGCGATGGAGAAGATCAACATCGCCAAAGCCAAGCTGTTGTATGACTTGCTCGACACTACCGATTTCTATCACTGCCCCGTAGCCAGATCCGATCGCTCGCGCATGAACGTACCTTTCACGTTGAAAGATGCCACGCTGGATGAGGCGTTTCTGAAACAGGCCAAGTCACGGGGTCTTATCCAGTTGAAGGGGCATCGCTCGGTAGGGGGAATGCGCGCTTCGATATACAACGCCATGCCGCTCGAAGGGGTGGCGGTTCTGGTGGAATTCATGAAAGAATTTGCGAGCAATCATGCCTGAGCGCGCACATAAAGTTTTCCAGGTACTGACGCTCAACCAGATCTCGCCGCTGGGCCTGAAGCATTTTGCCGCCAGTCATTATGTGGTTGGCCACGATGTAACCAAGCCGGATGCGATTCTGGTGCGTTCGCACAACATGCTGCAAATGGATATTCCAGCCAGCGTAAAAGCGATAGGCCGGGCGGGCGCGGGCACGAATAACGTTCCCGTGAAAGCCATGAATCTGCGTGGCGTGCCAGTGTTCAATGCACCCGGCGCAAACGCCAATGCGGTAAAGGAACTGGTACTGGCTGGTCTGCTGATTGCATCGCGTAATCTGATTCCGGCGATTCACTTCACCGAGGGTTTACAGGGCGACAACGCGACCCTGCACAAACTGGCGGAAGACAGCAAGAACCAATTCGCGGGAATCGAATTGCCGGGGCGCACGCTGGGCATCATTGGTTTGGGCGCGATAGGACGGCTGGTGGCCGATGCGGCCCTTCGGCTTGGCATGAAAGTGATGGGTTACGACCCGGAAATAACCGTGGATGCCGCCTGGAACCTGTCTTCAGAGGTCAAGCGTGCTCAAAGCATCGAAGACCTCCTGCGCCACAGCGATTTCATAACCTTGCATGTGCCTTTGCTGGATGCGACACGCGGCCTGATTAATCAGGAAGTCGTGCAAAACATGAAGAAGGGCGCGATTCTGCTCAATTTCTCCCGCGACGGAATCATCGACGAGAGCGCGGTGCTCATGGGAATCGAGTCCGGCAAAATCAAATATTATGTTTGCGACTTTCCCAGCGAGAGATTTCAGCGTCACCCAGCCGTCATTACGCTGCCGCATCTGGGCGCTTCCACATTGGAAGCGGAAGAGAATTGTGCCATGATGGTAGTGAACCAGACGATGGATTATCTGGAAAACGGCAACATCACCAACGCGGTCAATTTTCCCAATATGACGATGGAGCGCGAATCTCCCTACCGGCTGGCCGTGGCTAATTCCAACGTGCCCAATATGGTGGGGCAAATCTCCACCAGCATGGCCCAGGCCGGTCTGAATATTCACAACATGGGCAATAAATCGCGCGGTGAGATGGCCTACACCCTGGTTGATGTGGATAGCCCGGTACCGCAAAAAACAATAGACGAGATTGCGGCAATCCACGGTGTGTTAATGGTGCGCTATTTGCCAGTATTGGCTGAATAGTCAGAAATAGATTGATGACCGGCCAACTTAAACAGCTGCGCGACAAGATCGATGCGATTGACAGCGAGCTGCTCAAATTGATGAGCGCGCGCGCTGGCCTTGCGCGCGAGATCGGGCAGATCAAGAATGGCATGGCATACCGCCCCGAGCGCGAAGCCCAGGTGCTGGCACGGCTGTGCGCATTGAATCCCGGGCCGCTGGCGAATGAACATATTGCGCGATTGTTCACCGAAATCATGTCGCTGTGCCGGTCCCTGGAAGAACCCATGACTATTGCATACCTCGGTCCGCAAGGGACTTTTTCGGAAGAAGCGGCGTTGAAACGCTTCGGCAGTGTGGTGACGACCCTAGCATGCAATTCGATAGATGACGTATTCCGCAAGGTGGAGGCGGGAACAGCCGGATACGGGGTTGTGCCGGTGGAGAATTCTACCGAAGGCGCGGTTGGCAGATCGCTGGACCTGCTGCTGCAAACCCCGTTAAAGGTATGTGGTGAGATAAAGCTGCCAATACATCAGCATCTACTCGCGCTGCAAACCGATCTCGCGCACGTAAAAAAAATTTACTCGCATCCCCAGTCATTCTCTCAGTGTCATGAGTGGCTTAACGCCAACCTACCTCATTTGCCGGAAGCGGCGCGGATCAACGCTGCGAGCAACGCGGACGCGGCAAGATTGGCCGCGGGAGATGAAACGGCCGCAGCGGTAGCGGGCAGAAAAGCTGGAGAGGTATTTGGGTTAACCATCTGTGCTGAAAACATCGAGGATGATCCCAATAATACGACACGCTTTCTGGTGATCGGTGCCCAGGAAGTCGCCGCTTCCGGCAAGGACAAAACGTCGCTGGTCATGTCGGCGAAAAATCGCCCCGGCGCGATGCACGAATTGCTGGCTCCATTGGCCGAGCATGGCGTAAGCATGAGCCGCCTGGAGTCCCGGCCTTCCCGCGCCAGTCTATGGGAATACGTATTCTTTGTGGATATTGAAGGCCATCAACAGGACGCAACAATCGGGAAGGCGTTGCAGAAACTGCGGGAGAGAGCTTCATTCTTGAAAATACTCGGCTCGTACCCGGCGGTGTGATCGCATGTCCCAAATATTGTTGCTTATCCGGACAGAAATCCGATAGCGCCATCTCAAATCAACTTTAATTTTTCTCGCATTTTTCTGTACCTCTGCAATTCATGGATCTGACTTTATGAATCTCAGCGATCTTGCCCCTGAATACATCCGCGCTATCAGCCCCTATCAACCTGGCAAGCCAATTTCCGAATTGGCGCGGGAGATGGGTATGGACGAACGCACAATCATCAAGCTTGCGTCTAATGAAAACCCTCTGGGAACCAGTCCGCTGGCTCTGGAGGCGATGACCAGGGCGCTGGATGAGGTGGCGCTTTATCCGGATGGCAGCGGTTTCGAGTTGAAAGCGGCGTTATCGAAACGTTATGGGGTAACCAGCGGTCAGATTGTGCTGGGTAACGGCTCCAATGATGTTCTGGAGCTGGCGGCTCGAGTATTCCTGAAACCCGGCGCAGCCGCAGTCTATTCGCAACACGCCTTTGCGGTCTATCCGCTGGTGACGCAGGCGGTCGGTGCGAGCGGCATAGCGGTTCGCGCCAAAAAATATGGTCATGACCTCGACGCCATGTTGGATGCGGTCACGCCCGAGACACGTATCGTGTTTATCGCCAACCCCAATAATCCCACCGGTACGCTATTGGCTGCTTCAGCACTATTGCGTTTTCTGGAGCGCGTATCTTCAGACGTACTGGTAGTGCTGGATGAAGCTTATAACGAATATTTGCCCAGCACCATCAAGCCCGACAGCATTGCATGGCTGAAACGCTTTTCCAATCTACTCATTACTCGCACTTTTTCCAAAGCTTATGGCATGGCAGGGATACGCGTGGGCTTCGGGCTGGCGCACCCGGATGTGAGCGGCTTGATGAATCGTGTACGCCAGCCATTCAACGTAAACAGCATAGCTCTCGCAGGTGCGGTGGCCGCGCTGGAGGACGTGGAATTTGTGAAACGCACTTATGCGCTCAACCAGGCGGGGATGCTGCAAATCACGACCGGACTGCGGCAACTCGGCATCGAGTACATTCCATCCTACGGTAATTTTCTGAGTTTTCGCCTACCGAAAAGCAATGTCCGGGGGATAAACGAAAGCCTCCTGAAACAGGGTGTCATTGTACGCCCCATCGGTATTTACGAAATGCCGGAGCACCTTCGGGTCACCATCGGCCTCGAATCAGAAAACCAGAAATTCTTGAAATCACTTGAGATAGCAATCGGAGAGTCAGCTTGATCATCATTATGAACAGTGGCGCCACCAGCGAACAAATCGATGCGGTGGTCAATAAAATTCGAGGTTTCGGTCTTGATGCGAACGTTTCACGCGGCACTGAACGCACCGTGATCGGCGCAATCGGCGATGAGCGCAAACTCGATCCGGAAATGTTCGATTCCTTGAGCGGGGTCGAATATTCCATGCACATCGTCAAGCAGTACAAGATTGTGTCGCGCGAATCGCACAAGCACGACTCGGTAATCGACGTAGGCGGGATACCAATAGGCGGTAACAAGGTGCAGATCATTGGCGGCCCGTGCTCGGTCGAAACCCAGGAGCAAATGGATTTATCGGCACAATATGTATCGGAGGCTGGCTGCGGGTTGATGCGTGGCGGCGCCTTCAAACCCCGCACCAGTCCTTACACCTTTCAGGGCAGCGGCGAGGAGGGACTGAAAATGTTCCGCAAGGCCGCGGACAAATATAATCTGCGTATCGTCACTGAACTGATGGATGCGCGTATGCTCGACACATTTCTCAAGTACGATGTGGACGTTATCCAGATCGGTACCCGCAGCATGCAGAACTTCGAACTGCTGAAGGAAGTGGGGCGCATCAACAAGCCGGTGATACTCAAGCGCGGCATGTCGGCGACGATTTCCGAGTGGCTGATGGCGGCGGAATACATTGCCGCGGGTGGCAATCACAACATCATTTTCTGCGAACGCGGCATCCGCACCTTCGAAACAGCGTATCGTAACGTACTAGATGTGACTTGTATCCCGGTGCTGAAAAAAGAAACCCATTTACCGGTTATCGTCGATCCTTCCCATGCCGGCGGCAAGGCGTGGATGGTTCCCGCACTGGCGCGCGCGGCAATTGCGGCCGGTGCCGACGGCCTGTTGGTGGAAATGCATCCGAACCCGTGCGACGCCTGGTGCGACGCCGACCAGGCATTGAACCCGCAGGAATTCGAATCTCTCATAGGGTCGCTGAAAGGAATAGCGGGCGTCATTGGACGGAGCCTGTAGGACACTTCTAGAAACTCAAAGTAGGATGGGTGGAGGGAAGCGCAACCCATCATTGCGCTATTTCCATACCTCACTAAACCGCAACCACGCCAGTGATTTTGATGGGTTACGCTGCGCTTACCCATCCTACATAGGTATCAAACTGAAAATGGGTCATGGGCATATTCGAACCCTGTAGTCAACCGCGGAGAATAACCGGTCTCAATTATGCCCAGCGTCATGATCAATAAACTGGTGATTATCGGTGTGGGACTGATCGGCGGCTCGTTCGCGCTGGCGTTACGCAAGGCGAACAAGGTTAAGCATATCGTCGGCGTGGGCCGCAGCCGGGAAAATATGCAGCGCGCCCTCAAGCGGGGCGTGATCGACGAAATCGCCGCTGACCTTCCATCAGCGTTGAAACATGCGGATGTAGTCCTGCTCGCCACTCCGGTTGGACAGATCGGCGGTATCATGGCGCAAATCTCCCCATATCTTGAACCCGGCACAATCGTGACCGATGCCGGCAGCACCAAACAGGATGTGGTCGCCGCGGCACATTCTTATTTGGCCGGACATCTGAGAAATTTTGTTCCCGGCCATCCTGTCGCGGGAGCCGAACTGAGTGGAGTCAGTGCAGCCGATGCCGATTTGTACGATGGCAAGAATCTGGTGTTGACTCCGCTGGAGGAAACCAGCGCGGTAGCGGTGAAGCGAGTGACGGAATTATGGCAGGCTTGCGGCGCACGCGTTTCGCAAATGAGCGCCGCCGAGCACGATAAAATCCTCGCCGCGGTGAGCCATCTTCCCCATGTGCTGGCATTCCTGTTAATGAACCATGCCTCATCCAGCGCCAAACATCCGAATGATCCGCTGGGCTCAGACGATCCGCTGCGTTTTGCCGGCGGTGGATTCCGCGATTTTACCCGCATCGCCGGCAGTTCCCCGGAGATGTGGCGCGATATATGCCTTGCCAAT
>JBDSSX010000205.1:0-5142 GCA_039928555.1 Nitrosospira sp.
AGATGACGGCAAAGCTGATTTCCGGCAAACCGCTGATAATCTGGTGAACCCATGCGGATACACCTCCCCGGACATAGGGATAAGTGCCTTCGAGCAACAAGGCAATATCGGCCACCGTCCCGCTCGTTCGCGTTGCCTGCGTCTGTTGCCCCACCGCTGTCCCGGCGCCGTTATTCACGCGCCCCACCACACTTTCACCTGGGCCAGTTCGCGTCCCTTCTCTCCGGGTCGCTTGAGCGCCGCCAGATAACGCTTCACTTCCGAAAATTTCCGTTCATTGAAAGCGATTTCAGCAAGCCATGGCAGGATTTTCTGTTCGTCAATGCCGCTGGCTTTTGCATTGGCAAAGGCGTTCCCCGCCCGCGCGAGATCGCCGGAATCCAGCAGGATACGCCCGTATAACAACCAGCTGTCCCCATCAGGCCTATCGGGAACGGCGGGAACGCCAGACCCGGCATCCGGTGGATCGAGCACCAGTTCCATATGGCGCCGCGCCGTCTTCAACCAGTGCTCCCTGACCGCGCCTTGCGCCAGGCGGTGATACACCAGTTCCCAGCATAGCGCGGCAATCGTTTCATGGTAGCTATTCCGCATACGAACCGGCATATCCGGCAGCGCGCCGGTCAACGCCAGGATTCGTTCCGCCAGTTTTTTTTCGCTATCATCCTTCATGCCGTAAGCCAGCAATCGCACGTCATCCACCGGGTCACGAGTCGCCTTTGACCACACAATCATGGCCTCGCGTGGCGGCATATGCCGCGTCGCCATCACCGCCTTGAGCCGTTTTAATGGCCGTTCGGCGAAATGCACAATCTGCCGCAACGCGCCCTGGCTGTAGGGTGGCACCGGAAAGATGACGGGGGGAGAGAACGGCAGCTCAGGCAAGGTGACGATCTTTACATTGTGTGAAGAGCGGTTGCGAGGGCGTCTCAAGGCGCCGATAACGCTCCACAGTAAACCCAGTGCGCCGAGCACCGGCAGAATCCATAAAAAGATGAATAACAAACTTAAGCTTCTCCGCGCGGGCAGCTTATACCGGCGTGGCAGCAACTGCCAAAAACCCTGCGCCAGATAATAGGATGAAACCGCATGCAATATGACAGCGGCCAGCACAAACCAATAACTCGCTCCCCACCAGAGCAGCAAGCCCGCCAACACCTCCGCCACCAATCCCAATAGCATGGACAGGCGAACCATCAGCGCGGCTCCAGGGAGCGAATCCGTTGCGGATCGATTTCATTGACGGACAGCAGCTCGTTCGTCACCTTCGCGAGAACGCCATCCGCCCGTTGCATCCATGCTTGCGTCTCCGCGGCAGTGGTCAAGGGCAGCATAATCCAGATGACCGGCTGTTCTTTATCCTGGGTCAGGCAGATCATGTCGATAGCGCGGATTGAAGACCTGAGTTTTTCGTAAGCAGCCATGACATCGGCACGTGCGCCCGATAACCTCAAGAGCGTTGCGTCGAGCTTGAATTCTTCATGATCCTGGCGCACCCGCTCAAAAGAAGCCATAAAACGTGCAATGGAGGAAGCGGCCGCGCCGAAACGAAGGTGGTCTGCGCCATGCGCGACAAGTACCGCGATAAGTCTCAGATTGTTCTCGTGAAACGCAAAAAATGGCATGGATCTCACCAGTAGCATGGCGTGAATTTCACCCGTTGAGTCAGTCACTGGAATGGCGGCTAATAACTGGTTGTGATCCGCCGTATTTTCCGTTATGAGATTGACCGCCGCCAGCTCGCCAGTCTCGAGCGCGGTTTTTAATACAGGATCGTCGTCATCAATCGTAAAATCTTCCCCGATACGGGCCAGAACCCTGGTTGTGTCGATACGGTCGCCCGTTATGCCCACGATGCCGGCCTGCGTCAGCGCGCCGTATTCCGCCACGAATTCGATGAGCTTTTGCAGCGAGGTTTCCGTAAGCCCATCGATAGCATCAAGGGTGGATTGCAAATGCATAATGCCTTCGCGCAATGAAAGCCCGCTATTCGCCACGGTTTGCTCCAGGCGGTCATGCGACAGGCGCAACAATTGATAATTGCGCGTGAATTCCTCAAGACGTTCCGCGCGGTATTGATAGGCGCCTTCGAGCCGGTGCAAACGGCGCCCCCACATATCCCGAAACTCTCCCGCCACCATCGCCACGACAACAACGCCAACCGCCCATGCCAGCGGAAACCCGGATGCGGCTTGCCACTGCTGGTTTATGGCCACGCCCAATATCACCAATATCAGCAATGCGCTTACAAAACCATGGACGAATCCATATCGTAACCCGGCCAGCAAGGGGCCCAATACCGGCCAGGGAAAACCGCCGCCCAACCGGAATGGATCCTGCGGTTGGGTAATAAACGACGCCACGATCACGATCACGGTTAGCGCGATGGTTTCAAACCACCCGCCCCATACCGAGTCCGGATTGTTGACGTTGACGACTTCGATCCCCTCCAGCCAGGGTTTTTTCATGGCTTTGTCCGCTCCTGATCCGGTATGGATGCCGCCTGTAATTCGCGAATTTTCGCCAAGGTCTGACGGCAGACATCCAGTTCATCACTTAAAACGCTTTGATTCGGTGCCGCTTCCCCCGCAAGCCATCGGGTGGCCCGGTCAATGTCATCTATGGATAACGGAAGCGTATTCTCGGCCACAGGCCCGCCCGGCTGATGCTGCAAGTGATTGGAAACCGCCATCAATTGCGCTGATATAACCTCCTGGTTATTGCTTCTTACCGCGTCGGCAAAAGTAACCCAGGCCGGCAACCGAAGGCGCTCACGTTGACGCCTCAGCGCAAAGTAACGGGCATTATCCATCGTTCTCGTCAAACCCCAGCGCTCATTTGTCGATTGCCATTTCTTTAGTTCATCCGGATTGCCGGGCTGCGCCCGCTTATCTTTCGATCCAAGAAAGTACTCGGCCAAACGCGCGGGGTACCGCACTTCAGTTTGGTTGGAATGCGGTAAAGCAAACATTTTCAGCGCACTGAACCGGACATAATTGGCATTTGCGGGACACCCCGCCCACTCCATATTATCGGCTAACGTCAGTGTCCATAAGAAATCCCTGGGCCGGGTTGCCAGCGATCGCAGATACCAATCTGCCCCCTGCACGGATTTGCCAAGCGTATGCTCCGCCGCCGCCAGCGCTTCCGCCAGAGGCGGATTTACCGCCGATTGGCTGCCTGATTGATTACGATAGGGCTGAACGAGCGCGTCAAGCGATGGATTATCGACCGCTTTGTCCGACAGCAACAGCCAGATCATCGCCTCGGTAACTTCCGGATCGGGACCCCGCAGACGCAAGAGCTGGCGTAACGCATGGCGAGCCGCGTCCCGTTCCCCATTTCCCATTTTGCGCATCGACTGGAAGTACCAGTAGTCGGGTGCCTGCGCTATCGCCGCCGCCGGCATCGCTTCCGCCAGTGATAGCCAATGCTCAAGTTCTCCCCAATTTTTCCGTTTCCACGAAAAACGCATGAGACGTTGCAGATCTTCGATGCGCTGCAAGCGATCCCAACCATAATGCGCAAGACGCTCGCTTTTTTTATCATCGCGGTGACGTATCGCCAAACGTTGCAGATTTTCGAGTATCTCCGCATCTTTGGGACGAAGAATCAGCGCCTTTTCATAGGCTTTCTCCGCATAGGCATCCTGACCCAACTGGGTGGAAACTCTGGCCAGCAATAACCAGTACGCTTCCGCATAAGCGGGGTCGGGTGAGTGGAAATCACGCAGTAATTCAAAGCTTTTCTGCGTATCCCCCGCTTCTTCATATAGCCGGGCCAGCTCCATTCTCTGTTGCCCCACTTGCACAGTAGGCATTTCGTGATATACGGTAAGCGCCGCACGGGTTTTGCCTTGAAGGAGCAGCACCTGCGCGAGCGCTTTCAGCGTTTCCACGGGATTACTGAAATGTTCGGCGTGGCGACGCAACTGCTCCTCCACATGAGCCGGTTGCGCAGTGGCAAGTCCGGCGGTGACATAAGCCTCGGCTTCGGTACCGGTCAACTTGCGGCGCGTCATGACGGCTTCAAGCAGCTGCACCAGGGCTTTATGATCCGGTTTCGCCTGGGCAAGCGCAAAAGCACGTGCCTCCGCTTCGCTGTCGGCGCGGGCGCGCGCGAAAGATAACCATAGCGCCAGAGCCTCATCGGGCTGGGCATTCCAATCATAGATACGGGCAATCAATCGTTGGCGCTCGCTCCCCGCGACTACAAAAGTTTTTAGGCGTTCCGCGCGCTCAAGACTTTCTCTCAGCAGACCCAGCGATACTTGCAGCCGCACGATACGTTCGCTGATCGCCTGATCACCGGACGATAAACGACTCGCCTCTTCCAGCCACGCCAATGCCTGCTCGCGATCGGCAAGCGGCTCGGCGATATCGGCGGCAAGTAGCAAAAGCTCGGCATCACCCTCACCTCTATCCTTAGAACTATCCTTAAGGCTGCTCAGCATCTGCCCCGCGGCCTTCAAAGCCTCCTTATCAATACCTGCCTGAAGATAGGCGCGCAAGCTGGATTTCGCGATCGCCACCTTCTTTTTCACCGTTCGTTCCAGCGAAAAAGCCTTGAACAAATCCTGTGCGGCCAATCGGGGCTGATTTGCCGCAATACGCTGTTTTGCGGCGGAGACCAGCCAGGCTGATTTTCTATCGTCACTCTCGTTCAATATGACAAACAGTTGTTCAAAGGTTTCGGCGAGCACCGAAGGCTCGGCAAATTGCTCCGCCAATGTAATCACCTGATCCAGTTCCTTGTCATTGCGCGCAATGTGCAGCAGCGTGGGGACAAGCCCGGTAATGCGGGCGCGCAACGCTTCTTCGACATCTTTGGGAGGCTGCCTGTAGAGCTGTTGCAAGGCCAGCTTGAGTTCCGCCAGACGGATTTCGTAGCTCAGGCTGGAATCGGGAGCGTGCTTCAGTGGATCAATGGCACGCATCGCCTCATCCGTCAGTCCCGCTTCCGTCAATACCTGCACCAATGACAAGCGCAATGGGGCATTATTCGGGTCGGACTGGACCAGAACGCGAAGATAAGCTACCGACAAGGCGTCCTTTGCCGACAGGTTGGATGGATCCCTGAATGCCGGCTGGCGAGGAAATAACACCCAGAAAACGATCAAAAGCACCGCGCTCATGAACATCA
>JBDSSX010000206.1:0-25222 GCA_039928555.1 Nitrosospira sp.
TGGCCGCGCTGGGAGTGGTCTACGGCGACATTGGTACGAGTCCTTTATACGTCATGAAGACGGTTTTTGATCCTATCTATGGGCTTGCTGTCAGCGAGGGCAATATAATCGGCATTATCTCGCTTATTTTCTGGGCGCTCATGATTGTAGTGTCGCTCAAGTATATAACGTTGATCCTGCGTGCGGACAATAAGGGAGAGGGCGGTATCATGGCGCTGCTGTCGCTCGCCAGTTCCTCGGTCGCAAACCATCCGCGGCTACGCAATATGCTGTTTCTCATTGGTGGCTTTGGCGCAGCGCTGTTCTACGGCGACGGGGTTATTACTCCGGCTATTTCTGTATTGAGCGCGGTCGAAGGGCTGGAGGTGGCGACCCCGCTACTCAAGCCGTACGTGCTACCCATTACGTTGACCGTGCTGATCGCGCTTTTTGTAATCCAACAGCGGGGAACCGGAGGGATCGGCGCCATGTTCGGACCGATCACGCTGATATGGTTCAGTACGCTCGGAATTGCCGGTCTCGCCAATATTGGCGCCGCGCCACAGATATTATCAGCACTAAATCCGGTACATGCCATTGCTTTCTGTCTGAACAACGGGTGGCTGGCGTTCGTCGCCTTTGGCGCCGTGGTGCTCGCGATTACAGGCGGAGAGGCACTCTATGCGGACATGGGACATTTCGGCGCGAAACCTATTCGCCTGGCTTGGTATGGATGCGTGTTGCCAGCGCTTACGTTGAATTATCTTGGGCAGGGAGCGCTGCTGCTCTCCAACCCATTAGCAATTTCCAATCCTTTCTATCTTCTATTTCCCGTCTGGGCGCTTTATCCGGCTGTAGGATTGGCGACCGTGGCTACCGTAATCGCATCGCAAGCCGTTATCTCCGGTGTTTTTTCCATGACCAAGCAGGCTATCCAGCTGGGATTTCTGCCGCGCATGCAGATCAAGTACACCTCCGATCGAAAGATCGGTCAGATATATATCCCTTTCGTCAATTGGACACTGCTTGCTGCGGTAGTCATGGCGGTGCTGGGCTTTGGCTCATCCTCCAGTCTCGCATCCGCGTATGGTTTTGCCGTAACCGCCACGATGGTCATTGAAACGTTGCTTACATTTTTTGTACTTCGCTATGCCTGGAAGTACTCCTGGTTTTTAGCTGTTTTTGCGACGACGATTTTCATCGCCATCGACATGACATTTTTCGCGGCCACCACCCTGAAACTTGCCCAGGGCGGCTGGTTTCCGCTCGTAATCGGCGTGATGATTTTTACCATCATGGTGACGTGGCATCGTGGGCGTCAAATCCTGTTTGAGCACTTGCGCTCGGCAGCTATTCCGCTTCAGCCGTTTCTGGAATCGCTGATGGCGCATCCCCCGGCGCGTGTCGCCGGCACATCGATCTTTTTGACCGCCGATTCAGATGGAGTGCCTCATGCGCTACTGCATAATCTCGCTCATAATCAGGTCTTGCATGAGCGCGTGATATTCTTGACGGTAGCCCATTTGGAAACCCCCCGGGTTCCTAAGGACCAGCGAGTATCCGTAAAGCCATTAATCAATAACTGCTACCAAATTACTGTCCGTTACGGCTTCAAGGACGAACCCAATCTGCCGTACGCACTTGAATTGTGCCAGGCATATGGACTTGTGTTCGAGCCACTACAAACGTCCTACTTTCTTAGCCGCCAGATTGTCGTACCGAGTTCTGGTGCCGGCATGGCGTCGTGGCGGGAACGGCTTTTCGCAGCCATGACCCGCAATGCCAGCAACGCGGCGGAATACTTTAAGCTACCTGCTAACCGGGTCCTCGAACTGGGAGCACGGGTCGAGATATAATCTGATTTCCCCAACGTTCCCCGATTTTTCCTGTAGCGCGCTCACGGGGGACTTGTTCAGAGATTCTCTGGACTCGGGGGTCCCCTCGTTTTTAGCGCAATAACTGCCGCATGGAAAATCCCGCCCAGTCTAGAGGGATTTTTACAGTGCCTTGAGTCCAAACAGATTTTTGTTCGCGGTTTCATTGCTGAAAACCCGCATGGATACTAGAGCAATATCCCACACTGGCAGCGAAAACCGGTCACCCGTTGGCGCGGCTTTCCAAGCGGTCGAGAGATAGACAGAAACACTATATTAATCTGTAGCTTGTGTGCTCACCCCTACACCAACACTCGATCTCAAACCGCCACTTATTGTACCGAAAACGAGCCGATCCCAAATTGAGCGAATGTCAAAATTGACACTTCAGATGCAACCGATACTTGGGAAGAAATCAAGTTTTCGGGTTTTGAGCGCGCCCTGTAAAATTTTACAGGTAACGTTCGCTATTCATGGATTTGATGTTAAATCAATCAGTTATTGATTATATCCACGAATATACCTTACGGTTTAACCTTCAATCTTGCTTTATCCGGGTTTCTTAAACGATGGTTGTTATCAGGATTTCCCGCCAAAGGGCAAGCGACAGCGATCTCCAAGCCATACCGGCGCATTCAAGAGTCTGAATTGGGGTTGGTTGGGATGAAGTGTGCGGTGTTTGAGCGCGAAGGGACGGAAGACCGGGCAATGCCTGTACCATTCCATCCTGTCCAGTTTGACGGGCACAATACCAGTGGCGCGCCCAACACGATTCGAACGTGTGACCCCCGCCTTCGGAGGGCGGTACTCTATCCAGCTGAGCTATGGGCGCAAATGAAGTGGTGTAAACCTTTATTGAGCAACCTGGTTGGATGCAATAGAATAGCCTTTTTTAAATCCCGCGTCCAACGTAAACGAATCGCATTTTGCTTCAACAGGCATGAACCTATACAATAACCATTTTTTCCTTGGGGAGTTATTGTGAGCGGCACTGAAGAAGAAGGGCATTCCTCGGCCATCAAGACACCGAAACAATTGATTACGGTCCTTCTGGCCGCCTTCGTGTTTCCAGTCTTGACTATTATATTGTTGGCACAGCTTGTTACGAGCGATAGACCGGTAAATCAGAATGATCCCGTTTATTCGGATGAGGCCGTGGCCAAGCGCTTGCAACCAGTGGGCCGGCTGATACTCGCAGGTGACTCGCCGCGGGCTGACGAAGATGTAGGGGCCACAATCGCTCAGACAACGGGTGCGGTAGCCGCTCCGATAGCGGCCGCTGACGGCGCAGACAGAATCAAGACCATCTACACCGCGAGTTGCGCCGCGTGTCACACAAGCGGCGCGGCGGGCGCTCCCAAACTCGGAGATAAATCCACATGGGCTCCCCGCATTAAGAGCGGTACGGATACACTTTACAACAGTGCGCTCAAGGGCAAGAATGCGATGCCTGCCAAAGGCGGGAACACTAGTCTGTCCGATGACGATGTCAAAGCGGTGGTGGATTACATGGTGAGTCAGGCAAAATGATTCCCTGACGACGTGAAAGCAAAAAAATAGCAGAACGATAGGTCCAATATCGCCCTATTTTTTTGTGGAATCCGCACGCTAAATAGAGGGATCCCATTTCGCGTTGTTGCGCCTTGCCCTACGCCCCAAAAACCGCACACTCCACCCTGTCCAACTACCGGATTTAGGTTGACTTCTCCAAAGAGATGGCTACTTTCGCAATTGGTGATTTGCAAGGTTGTTACAAGGAATTCCGGCAGCTCCTTGACCTGATCCATTTTGACTGTTCAAAAGACAGATTGTGGCTCGTGGGAGATATTGTCAACCGTGGGCCGGATTCACTGTCCGTATTACGTTTTGTCCGAGGATTGAACGACGCTGTAGTGATGGTGCTAGGCAATCATGATCTGCATCTGCTCATGGTTGCGGAAGGTTGTGCCAGATTGCATCGCAACGACACGCTACAGGAGATACTCTCTGCACCTGACAGGGACGAACTACTCCATTGGTTGCGACATCAGCGGCTGCTGTATGTGGATGAAAATTATGTCATGGTGCATGCGGGTCTGTTGCCATCATGGAACGTGGAACAAGCCGTGCTGCTTGCTCACTTAGTCGAAGCCGCGCTTCGCGGCGCAGATTTCCACAATTTATGTTCCCATATGTATGGCAACGAACCCGACCATTGGGACGACAGTCTCGAAGGATATGCGCGCCTGCGAGTAATCATCAACGCCATGACGCGGATGCGCGTGTGCACATCCGGCGGAAAAATGAACTTCACTCATAAGGGGTTGGCGCGGGACACCCCGCCCGGCTATTTGCCGTGGTTCGAGACGCCGAATCGGGCCAGCCGGGAAGCCACCATTATTTGCGGTCACTGGTCGGCGCTGGGTTTGCAAATTAGAAATAACCTGATAGCGCTGGATACAGGTTGCTTATGGGGAGGAAGCCTCACCGCGGTTCGACTGGAAGATCGAAAGGTTTTCGAGGTGTCTTGTGCGGCAGGGGAAGAAACAAAGCGCTGGCAATAGCATGTTCGGCGTAACGCGCCAGTTCGCGCCTGTTTTTCCCGCTGCTATGAATAGGGTCGGTGAAGATTAATTCGACGTCAATCCACGGTTGCCGCAATATTCGCCGCAGTGATTCCAGCATCGAGATCTCAGCGAATGCCGCTGACTTGCTGATCATTCCTGTGGCGTCGGTGTAACGTATTGCAACGGGACATAATATCGCCGCGACTGTTACCGCTGGTTGCAATAGCGACGCATGAAAATGCCGGAGCATGGTACCGTCGCTGGTAGTGCCTTCCGGGAATACCGCAACTCGGTCTCCCATAACCAGCACATTGCTAATGTCCGCGTTGATCCGGGCGGTATCACTGCGCTTCGTGCGCTCGATGAATAATGTTCCCGCATTCCGGCTCAACCAGCCGAGTAATGGCCAGCCGCGAATTTCGGATTTGGCTACGAAACGAGCGGGGCACACCGCATTCAGAGAATATACATCCAGCCAGGAAACATGATTGGCTGCCAGCATTACTCGCTCCATCCCGGCGACAGGCACGGCACCACTGTAGCGTAATCTGATGCGGAGAATCTTAAGAAGTATCGCGGACCAGTTTCGCGCCATACGTCCTTGCGCTGACTGGCTGAGATGCGGATATATCGCGGATTGGGCCAAGCCCGAAATGATATGCAGCAGCAAGCTGATGGCACGAACAATTTGTGTCAGCCCGCTCGTAGTTGCGTTTTCCATGTCATTATTATCGCATCAATAATGACAACCGGTCTCGATAGAAAACTCGGATCGTCGAATGGATCCTTCGCATTGTCCCTGCCCGCTCCTTGCTCGGGAGCTCGGAAATTTCTTCAGTTTTCCTGATTGTAATTCCTGGTGTTCTCCGCTAGTGCGATACTCGCGAAACTCCACCTCCTCCGAGAATTCTCACCCGTTCACCCGGCTTGAATTCCTCATCAGCCGCCTGAGTAATCGACACCATCGAGCCATTGTCCAGTTTGATGGTGATTTCGAGCCCTTTCTTGCTCGTTACACCCTGCTCTAGAGCCTGGCCCAGGAGTCCGCCGCCAAGCGCGCCGAGAACAGCTAGAATGGCACCAAGCCTATCGTCGGCGGCGGTGCTGGCACCGATACCGCCCGCCACGCCTCCTGCGATCGCGCCGATGCCGCTACGCGTGCCTTCGATCTTCACTTCACGTACGCTTTCCACCACGCCGGTGCGTACACTTTGTTCTTGCCGAGCTTGGCCACGGGAATAATCACTACCCGATAAACCCGCCGCACAACCGCTTAAAACGGTTGCTGATAAGTATATCAACGCCACCGCGAAAATATTCGTCCGCATATTTCGCCTCTTTATAGAATGCGATTGCCGAAAATTTCAAAATATCGTTGATCAATTTCATCCCGGTTGAAACTGTGGTTCTGCCCGCCTCGCTGGGCGATTTTCAGTGCCCCCATAAGCGAGGCAAGCTGACCGGTGCTCTGCCAATCCATTTCGTTGGTGAGACCGTAAAGTAGTCCCGCGCGATAAGCATCGCCGCAGCCGGTCGGATCGATCAGCCTATCAGGTTTAACGCTCGGGATCTCGATTTGTTGACCATCGGCATAAATTATCGACCCTTCCGAGCCTTTTGTGACTATCAAACCTTTTACGAGTTTCGCCAGCGCTTCCAGCGTGCGTCCGGTACGCTCATGCAGTAATTGGCCTTCGTAGTCATTGACGGCGACGTAATCGGCCTTGCCGATAAAGTCCAGTAGCTCTTCGCCATTGAACATGGGCAGTCCTTGCCCGGGATCGAACATGAACGGAATACCTGCTTCATGAAATTCCCGGGCATGCTGCACCATGCCATCACGTCCATCCGGAGCAATGATGCCGAGCCTTACGTTTTTCGCATCACTTACATGGTTCTCATGCGAAAAATTCATTGCGCCGGGATGGAACGCGGTGATCTGGTTATCCGCCAGATCAGTGGTGATGAACGCTTGCGCGGTGAATGTGCCATCTACATGGCGTATATGGGTTTGTGCCAGCGCCAGACTGCTCAGGCGACCAGCATAAGGTTGATGGTCGTCGCCCACTGTAGCCATGATAAGCGGATTGCCACCGACCATTTGCAGATTGTAGGCAATATTTCCGGCGCAGCCGCCGAATTCCCGGCGCATATCCGGAACCAGAAAAGCGACATTCAGAATGTGAATCTTTTCCGGCAGGATATGATTCTTGAAATGGTCGTTGAACACCATAATAGTGTCGTAGGCCATGGAGCCGCAAATGAGTGTATGCATATGTCCGGCGTGTTATGTAAGGCTGTCTTCTGGCATCCGGTTAAATCAGGCTGGCTCTCCAGGCTGTTTCCAGGCCAAATCCAGTTCCCGCGCAGCTTTTACATCGTCCAGCTTGCGCACCGGAGTGTTGTAGGGTGCGCCCTTCACCATTTCCGGCTGAGCGTGGGCTTCTGCCAGGATTTCCTTCATGGACACGACAAACGCATCGAGCGTTTCCTTGGATTCGGTTTCAGCAGGCTCGATCAGCAGGCATTCCGGCACCAGTAGCGGAAAATAGGTAGTAGGTGCGTGATAACCCTTGTCCAGCAAGCGCTTGGCTACGTTCATTGCCGTGACGCCGGTTTTTTCCTTCAGCTCTTTTAGCGTGACGATAAATTCATGGCTGGCGCGGCGGGTCGGGTAGGCGATTTCAAAACCCGCTTTGCTCAGCTCCGCCATCAGGTAATTGGCATTGAGCGTGGCGAAGTCGGCCACGCGGTGCATGCCTTCCGCCCCGAGCAACCGGACGTAGACATATGCTCGCAGCAGCACGCCCGCATTACCCATATGCGCCGAAAGCCTGCCGATGGATTGAGGTATTTCCTTTTCCGTTAGCCAGCGATATACGCCTTTTTCAGATCCCACCACCGGCACGGGCATGAATGGCAATAGACGCTCGGCAACACCCACAGGCGCGGAACCTGGTCCTCCACCTCCATGGGGGGTTGAGAAAGTCTTGTGCAGATTGATGTGAATGACGTCAAAACCCATGTCGCCAGGCTTCACCTTGCCAAGTATCGCATTCAGGTTTGCGCCGTCGTAATACAGCAATCCCCCCGCCTGATGGACAATTCTGCTCATCTCGGCCACGCTTTTCTCAAACACGCCGAGCGTGGAAGGATTGGTCAGCATCAACCCGGCCGTTTGCGGACCAACAGCCGCTTTGAGCGCTTCCATATCCACGTCACCTTCCTTATCGGTGGCGATCTCCACCACCTTGTAGCCGCACATGACCGCTGTGGCTGGGTTGGTGCCATGGGCGGCATCGGGAATGATGATTTCGGTACGGGCAGAGTCTCCACGCGATTCATGATAGGCGCGTATCATCGCTATGCCGATTAATTCACCCTGCGCCCCGGCCATCGGCGTAAGGCTTACGCCTGCCATGCCGGTCACATCTTTCAATATTTCCTGCAACTCGTACATGCATGCAAGAAATCCCTGCCCGGTACTTTCCGGAGCCCTCGGATGCCGCGCGAGGAATTGCGGCAGCATGGCCAGGGAATTGCACGCCCGCGGGTTGTACTTCATCGTGCAGGAGCCAAGCGGATAGAACTGCGTATCTATCGAAAAATTCTTTTGCGACAGTCGCGTGTAATGACGCACCGCATCCATTTCAGATACTTCCGGCAGCAGCAGCGGCACTTTACGCAACAGGTTCTGGGGAATGCTATCCGTTCTTGCCGCTGTCGCGGGGGATTGCGAATAATTGCGCCGGCCGGGGCGCGCGTGTTCAAATATCAGCATGGGTGTAATCCGAGTCTTGCAGTGAGTGTTTATTTAAAGGGCGCCCTGGCGGCCTACCGGGCTTAAAGTAAATTGGCTGGGAAAACGTCTGGCCGGTCCATATTTCTCCGCTTTTCCGGCTGATAGAGCAGCTATTAGCCTCAAAATCGTCAAAATCTGTTCTCGCCCAGTCATTTTTTCGCTTCAATTCTTCAAGTCCGGCAGACTACCGGAATCCAATTTTTTGAGGCTGGCCAAACTTATTTAAGAGCAGCCAAAGCTGCATCGTAATTGGGCTCGTCCTTTATTTCCGGCACCAGTTCAGCGTGAATCACGCTGTCGTTTTCATCCAGCACCACAACGGCACGGGCGGTAATGCCAGCCAGCGGACTATCGGTGATGGCAACGCCGTAATTTCTCATGAATTCTGACCCTCGCATGGTGGACAATACCACCACTTTGTCCAACCCTTCGGTGTCACAGAAACGGCTCATCGCAAAAGGCAAGTCAGCGGCGATTATCAGCACCACGGTATTTTCCATGTTACTGGCTTTTTCGTTGAACTTGCGGGTAGAAATGGCGCAGACAGGGGTATCCAAACTGGGTACAATGTTAAGCACCTTTTTCTTGCCGGCAAAATCGGCCAGCGTGACATCCTTTAAATCCTTGTTTACCAGCGAGAATGCTGGCGCCTTTTCGCCCGCTTTGGGGAAGGTTCCTTCAATTTTGATGGGATTGCCTGCAAGAGTGACCATGCTGTTCTCCTTAAGTTGAGAGTGATTTAATTGAGGATGGCTGGATGTCGGCTGAAACTACGTTATACCTTATCAAGCGCCTGCCCTAGACACCCCGCGTAATTTTCCAGATCTGCAGACGTTTTGGTTTCGGTGGCGCATACCAGTATTGCACTGCCAAGCTCTGGATAATAATCTTTTAGATTCAGTCCCCCCAATATTTGCTGACTCTTGAGTGTCCGCAATATATCGTCAACTGGCCCCGGCAGCGAAATCACTGTTTCGTGAAACAACGATCCATTGAAAATTCTCTTTACCCCTTTCAGGGCTTCCAATTTTTCCAACAGAGTCAAGGTATTTGCATGGGACTGAGCGGCAATCCGCCGCAACCCTTCCGGACCCGTCAGGGCCATGTAAATGGTGGCGGCGGTGACCATCAATCCTTGATTAGTGCAGATGTTGGAGGTGGCCTTGGAGCGTCGAATATGCTGTTCACGCGCCTGCAGCGTGAGAACAAAGCCAGGCTTGCCATCCTGGTCTGTAGTGCGGCCGATAATACGCCCGGGCATTTGACGCACCAATGTCTGCTTGCAGGCCATGAAACCGAAATAGGGCCCACCGCTCGAAAGCGGAATTCCCAACGGCTGGCCTTCACCCACCGCTACATCCGCACCTTTTGCTCCCCATTCGCCGGGCGGGCTGAGCAATGCCAGTGCCATGGGGTTGACCACGCCGATAGCCAGCGCATTCTTGCTATGCGCCCAATCGGTGAGCGCATCAACCTGTTCGAGCACACCGAAGAAGTTGGGCTGGGGAATGACCAGCGCCGCGAATTCCTCCTTGCCGAACGCATCCAGAAATTCGGGCAAGGTCTGGCCAGACTCCTTGCAATAAGGGACTTCAACCACGTCAATACCCTGATTTTTGACGATCGCGCGTACCACGCTACGGTAAACGGGATGCACAGCTGCAGGCATCAGGATACGGCGTGAGGATTTATGCGAGCGCACCGCCATCAACGCTGCTTCACCCAGCGCGGAGGCACCATCGTACATGCTCGCATTGGAGACATCCATTCCGGTTAGCGACGCCATCATGGTCTGATATTCGTAGAGCAGTTGCAGCGTGCCTTGACTCGCTTCCGCCTGATAGGGGGTGTACGAGGAATAAAACTCGCCGCGAGTGGTTATCTGCCATACTGCCGCCGGAATATGGTGCTCATAGGCACCCGCGCCGATGAAACTGAGATAGCGCCCATCCGCTTCGGCCCGCTCCAGCATCAATCGCGAAATTTCCATTTCGCTCAAACCGGGAGGCACTCGTTTCAGGCTGCCACCCTTCAGGGCAGGGGGAATCTCATCGAACAGATCATCAATGGTTTTTGCACCGATGCTTGCAAGCATCGCTTGTATATCTTCTTCAGTATGGGGAATGAACGGCATGGTTTGTTCCGCGAATCATTGGTGTGAAAAGTAAAAGGTGAGAAATGAACGGCAAGACCGGAAAATATTATCCCAAGCTTAATTTTCGCAGGTTTGTGGCTTTATTAATCTTCCTCGCTCTCAAGTAATTTCTGATAGCCTGCGGCATCGAGCAGATTGTTCAAATCCGCGGCGTTCACTGGCTTTAGCTTAAAAAGCCATGCCGCATAGGCATCCTGATTGATTTTTTCCGGCGCTGACTCAAGGTCGGGGTTGACTGCGGTGACTTCCCCCGCGATAGGCGCATACACGTCAGCCGCCGCCTTGACCGACTCCACTACGGCGCATTCTTCTCCCTGCTTGAGCTTGCGTCCGGCATCCGGAGTCTCTACGAACACCATGTCGCCCAGTAATTCTTGAGCATGCTGGGTAATACCGATTGTCACCGTTCCGTCGTCTTCAAGCCTGACCCATTCGTGGGATTTAGTGTATTTCAGATTGTTTGGGATAATCATGTTTTTGCTCCAGAATTAAATGATATTGCTCTGCTGTCCTAATCAAACCAAACTCTTGCCGTTTCGCACGAAAGGATGCTTCACCACTTTCGCTCGCAGCATCTTGTCCCGCACCAATACGTGCACTTCATCTCCCGCGGATACCTTTAACGGCAAGCGCGCCAGTGCGATTGACTGATTAAGCGTCGGAGAAAATCCGCCACTGGTGATCTCGCCGTCGCCTTCGTCATCGCCGTGTTGCGTAGCAACCTTCTGGTGGCTGCGTAGAACGCCCCGCTCCAGTAAAATCAAGCCAATCAATTGTTGTTTAATGGGTTTTTCCAGCAGTGCTGACTTACCGATAAAGTCACGGTCACTTTTTAGATCAACCGTCCAGGCCAATCCAGATTCCAACGGGCTGGCCCTCTCATCCATATCCTGACCGTAAAGATTCATTCCAGCCTCGAGCCGTAACGTGTCACGCGCACCGAGCCCCGCTGGCGCCACGCCTGCGGCATGGAGCGCATGCCAGAAATCCGCGGCATCCTTCGAGGGAAGCATGATTTCAAAGCCGTCCTCTCCAGTGTAGCCGGTACGGGCAATAAAATATTTATCGTACGTTATCGCTTGGAACAGTTTCAGACTTTCTGTCTCCGCCTGAGATCCGGCAATAACCCGCCAAACCTTGGCGCGTGCGTTAGGTCCTTGCACCGCAATCATGGCCAGATCACGGCGGGAGATAATTTCCAGTCCGGGTGCGGTCTCATCACGTTGTGCCAGCATCCATGCCAGGTCCTTGTCAGCGGTACCCGCATTGACCACCATGCGAAAATGTGATTCCGTCAAAAAATAAATGATCAGATCATCTATTACTCCCCCTTGAGGATTGAGCATGCAGGTATAAAGTGCTTTCCCGGGCTGCGTCAGCTTATCCACATTGTTGGCGACCAGCCGCCGCAAAAAACTACGTGCAGGCTCACCCTTGATATCCACCGCCAACATATGAGATACGTCGAACATGCCGGCATCAGTACGTACCTTGTGATGTTCATCAAGCTGGGAACCGTAATGCAAGGGCATGTCCCAACCACCGAAATCGACCATCTTGGCCTTCATCTCGCGGTGAGTTTGATTAAGAGAGGTTGTTTTCACAGGGATGTCCCAAAAATAAAAAAAGGCGAAGTCACATCATATGACCTCACCCCTCTGTCCTTTTTACCTGAGAGATTACGGAATGTCTGTCCCGTGTGCCCCTTCGGTGGCCGGCATGCGATGCCGGCGCTCTCCAGATTGCTTGTCGCAAGCGGTTCTTAAAGATCAAGATCGATCTGATCTGCGCCTGAGCGATTCCGGGGGGTTGCGCCTTCGGCGGCGACGATGAAACCGGCGCGCTCTTCCGCTTGGATATTAAATAGCAGACTCGAACTATACTCCAGCAACGGGGATCAAGACAAGGTAAATAGCGTGCTAAAAGTACTTTTTTCCGCGATTGGAATCAGGAAATATTACATTTATAGTGATATCTTATTTCAGATCAGCGGAACCCGGATCCGAATTCTTATGCCACTCAGAGGTTATGAACATACCGGTGGATTTCTGAACGCATGAGGTGATAATCCTGAATCCAGCGGTTGATCGCTCATTTTTCACTCATTTTTCAGCCCGACGCTATGATACACAAACACTATTTGGGCCATGTGGCCTTCTCCTTTATAGTGAGTTCACTACAACTGCCGGATTTGACATAATGTATCTTGGCCATTTTGGGCTTTTTGAACAGCCATTTGCCCATACATCAATCACTGATTTTTTTTATGAGGGGGCCGGTAGAGGCGCGACCCTGGACGCGCTCATTTATATGCTTACACATGGCGAAGGGGTCGAGGGCATCATCAAGCTCACTGGAGAGACGGGCAGTGGAAAAACCGCTTTATGCCAAGTACTGATGACACGGTTACCCGACAGGATGAAGACTGTTTATCTGAGCAAACAGAATTTGTCGAGAGATGAGCTTTTTCATTCAATTGCCAGTGAGTTAAAGTTCGAGCTGGCCGAAAGCGCAATGGTCGAAGCACGCACCATTGTTGCAATATGTGATCTACAAAACGCGCTGATCGAGAAATATGCTGACGGCAAACAAGTGGTGTTGCTGGTTGATGAAGCCCACACCCTGCCGGCGGAGACACTGGAAACATTGCGATTGTTCTACGAACTTGAATCATCTCACCACAAGCTGTTGCAAATTGTTCTGTTTGGTCAGCCCGAACTGGAGCATACGCTCGCTTTGCCACCCATGCGTCAGTTGAAGAATCGCATCACGCATCATTTAATAATGCAACCATTCAACGATAAAGCGGTGAACGACTATCTCATGTTCCGCATGCGCGCCGCTGGTTATCGCGGTCCGGACATCTTTACTTCTGACGCGGTAAGGTTGATCGCAATGGCTTCTGGCGGACTCATTCGCCGGATAAACCTCCTTGCCGATAAATCTTTGCTGGTGGCGTTTGCC
Source organism: Nitrosospira sp. (assembly GCA_039928555.1). Classification (GTDB taxonomy): domain Bacteria; phylum Pseudomonadota; class Gammaproteobacteria; order Burkholderiales; family Nitrosomonadaceae; genus Nitrosospira. The sequence goes on from JBDSSX010000206.1 coordinate 13,321, forward strand.
GCCCATACTCGTGGCATAGAAGCCCATCATGTTAGAACGGCCATTTACGATTCCGGGATCAAGCGCCGCCATTCGCCGAATCCCCGCATAGTGGGTGCGAGCGCCATGCTTGCTGTAGTAGTATTGGGCGTGCTGGGCTGGCAAGCGCTGCACTCTACACCAACGAGCGGTACTCCCACTGTTGCTTCGCCCGTTGACGCGACAACATCAGTTCCGCTCTCGGCTCCCCCCGTATTATCTCCTCCGGCAGTTGCACTAGTTGCTCCCAGCGCTCCTCCCGCCGCTTCAGCATCTGTATCCGGATCCGGATCTCCCACACCCACCGCTCCGCTCGTGCTCTCCGAGCCTTCCCCATCGCCAGGACCATCTGCACCGCCAAGACCACTCGAGACGGTGGCGGGAACAATCGCGTCCACCCAAGGCGGGTTAGCCACCACAACCGAACAACACTCAACCGCCAAGCTGAGTTTTGGCGGAGTCAAGTTGGCGGGTCATAAGCTGTTAGAGCAGCGAATTGAGGCAACCAAGCAAATTATGGCGACTGCGGATAAAAGTTACTATAGCATTCAGCTGTTTGCAACTGAGAGTGTTCAGCCCGACCGAATGGAGAGGTTTCTGATTCGTGCTCAGGGTCTAGTCAATTTATCCGATCTTTATATACATCCGGTAACCAACGACGGCCAAGCCAAATTCAGGGTTTCGTACGGAATTTATCCCAGCCGTGACCAGGCCAGCGCGGCGGAGGCCGAACTTCCACAAAAATACAAAACTGATTTCCAAACGGAGCTGTATACGATGGGCGAACTACGCTAATCTCTGAACCCATACACGATTTCCAATATTCACGGGTTCCGCCAACACGTGATGCTACAATGTAAATTTCCAGTAAACATCATCTTTATTCTAGGCTGAAGCCTATCTTGCCGCTGTTCTGGGCGAGCTCGATTCTTGATCGGGAAGATGCAATATGCTGTTGATTCCGGAAAGTAACACGCGCATAACGCGCCTGTGTCTGCCTAGTAATCTATGGAACTTAAAGGAAAGCGGCTGCAAAAGCGTCTGGCCGGCCCATATTTTGCCGCTTTTTTTGTCAATAGGACAACTATTGGTCTTCAAAATCGTCACAATCTGACCTCGCCCAATTGCTTTTTTGCTTCGATGCTTTAAGTCCGGCAGGCTGCTGGCGCCGTACAAAAATACCTCAAAATGAAACTTGCCTTCGTTCTCGATCAACTGGATTCCATCAGACCTTATAAAGATTCGAGCTTTGCCATGATGCGTGAAGCAGCCTCCCGCGGTCATCAGCTGTTTAGCATGCAGCAGGGGGACTTGGCATGGAAGAGCGGTGAGACGGTTGGGTTTGCGCGCGCACTGGAACTAACAGCTCAGGCAGACGGACATCATTGGTATCGGGCAGAGGAGCCGGAGGAAACGCCACTGCAAGAATTTAGCGTGGTATTGATGCGCAAGGATCCTCCATTCGATATGGAGTATGTCTACAGTACCTACTTGCTGGAACTGGCGGAAAGGCGGGGTGCTCGTGTCGTTAATAGCCCGCGAGCGGTGCGGGATCATAACGAGAAGCTCGCCATAGCGAAGTTCCCGCAATTTACCGCCCCGACTTTGGTGACAAGACAGGAATATTTGATTCGCGATTTCCTTGCTGAACACGGCGACATCGTGCTGAAACCGCTTGACGGCATGGGTGGGGCCAGCGTGTTTCGCATTCATAGCGCTGATCACAATATCAGCGTGATTCTGGAAACGCTCACGCATTATGGCACGCGTACGATTATGGCGCAGCGCTACATTCCCGAAATTACCCAAGGTGATAAACGTATTCTGCTGATAGCCGGAGAGCCCGTGCCTTACGCGCTTGCACGCATTCCCAGGCCGGGTGAATCACGCGGCAATCTTAACGTGGGCGGCACAGGTGTGGCGCAGCCGCTCACCCGGCGTGACCGCGAAATCGCTGAAGCGCTGGGTCCCGAATTATATGATAAAGGTTTGATGTTGGTGGGGCTGGACGTGATCGGGAACTATCTCACCGAAATTAACGTTACGAGCCCAACCTGCATGCGGGAGATTGCTGATCAGACGGGTTTCAACGCCGCTGGAATGATGATGGATGCGCTTGAAAAGATGATTAACTAATGTATTTGTCCCCTGATATCAAGTGGCAGGACCGAACATGATCGGAATTCTAATTATTTCTCATGGCACTCTGGGCGGCAGCCTTATCCATTGCGCCAACCATGTCATGGGAGAGAAATCGCCACATTTGACACATCTAAGTATTACCAATAAGGATGACCCCGACGCTGTTATTCCTCAAGCATTGGAATTGGTCAGGCAACTCGACCGTGGAAGCGGGGTACTGGTACTGAGTGATATTTGTGGGGCAACACCATGCAATATCGCCAGCCGGCTGGTCAGCCCCGGCAGAGTGGAATGTCTTGCCGGGGTCAATCTGCCAATGCTGGTGCGAGCGCTTACTTATCGTAAGGAATCACTCGCAGTGGTTGGAGAGAAGGCGTTGACTGGCGGCAGAGAAGGTGTCATGCGCATTGATTCGAGGCCGCACAATGCAATATAGAGAGATTGAAATCGTAAACAAACTGGGGCTGCATGCGCGTGCTTCCGCCAGATTGACCCAGTTGGCCAGTAAATTTAAGAGTGAGGTATGGTTATCGCGAAACGACCGTAAAGTGAATGCGAAAAGCATCATGGGTGTGATGATGCTGGCCGCGAGCAAGGGAGTCATTTTGGGTATCGAAACGACCGGTGCGGATGAAGCCGAAGCCATGCAGGCGCTGGTAAATCTGATCGAGGATTATTTCGGGGAGAGTGAATGAGCTTCGCATTGCATGGTGTGGGCGTTTCCGGCGGCATTGCCATAGGCCACGCCTATCTTGCTTCCCATGCTGCGCTGGAGGTGGCGCACCACATCGTGCCGCAGGATCAGGTCAGCAATGAAATATCTCGACTCGACACCGCCTTCACAGCGGTTCGTGAGGAACTTGAAGCCCTGCATGCTTCTGTTGTCGATGGTCCCGCCGCTGCGGAATATGGCGCATTCCTTGATTTGCACCGGATGATTCTGGACGATCCCACGCTTTCCACCGCGGCCAAAACTTACATTGCCCAGAACCAGTGCAATGCTGAATGGGCGATTACTCAACAGATGGGCGTATTGATGGCGCAGTTTGAGGAGATTGAAGATCCTTATCTGCGCGAGCGCAAAACCGATGTGATTCAGGTAGTGGAACGCGTGCTGAAAGTCTTGCTGGGGCATCCAGGTTATGTGCCCACCTCGCTAAAGCGTGATGGTGACAGCATTCTCGTTGCCCATGATTTAAGTCCCGCCGATGTCATTCAATATAAGCAGCACCGGTTTGTCGCGTTTCTTACTGATTTGGGCGGCTTGACTTCCCACACCGCTATCATCGCGCGCAGTCTTAACATTCCTTCTATCGTGGCGCTGCATCAAGCTCGCCGTCTGATCCGCGATAATGACATCCTGATTGTGGACGGTAATCAGGGCGTTGTAATCATTGATCCTGACAAGCATGTGCTATCGGAATACCGGTTGCGCCAGAGCCAATTTGAGCTGGAAAAGCAGAAGCTGAAGCGCATCAAAACAACTGCTGCCACGACGCTTGATGGCACCACAGTAGAGTTGCACGCCAATATCGAATTACCTCAGGATATCGAACAGGTCAAAGAGAGCGGTGCCACGGGCATCGGCCTGTTTCGTAGCGAATTTTTGTTTCTTAATCGCGACAGTCTGCCTGACGAGGAAGAGCAATTCGAAGCATATCGTACGGTGGCGCGAAAAATGCGAGGCTTGCCGGTGACGATTCGCACATTCGATCTGGGCGCCGACAAAAATCTTGATAGCGCCAAGCGCGTGGCGGCCAACCCGGCACTGGGATTGCGCGCCATTCGTCTATGTCTGGCCGAACCACAAATGTTCAATACGCAGTTGCGTGCGATATTGCGCGCCTCGCGTTATGGCCAGATACGTATTCTGATACCGATGCTCTCGAGTATTGCCGAAATTACGCAGACGTTGCACCTGATTGAAAACGCCAAACAAAGTTTGCGCCACGAAAAGATTCTATTCGATGAGAAAATCCAGGTAGGTGGCATGATTGAGGTTCCCGCCGCGGCGCTGTGTCTCGATATATTTATGCGCAAGCTGGATTTCCTGTCCATTGGTACCAACGATTTGATTCAGTATATGCTTGCCATAGATCGCGCCGATGATTCGGTGGCCCACCTCTACGATTCATTGCATCCGGCAGTGCTGCGGCTGGTGGCGCATATCATTCGCAGCGCCAATCGAACGGGCATACCCGTGGCGGTCTGCGGGGAGCTAGCGGGGGATACATTGTTTACCCGGTTGCTGCTGGGTTTCGGGCTACGGCTTTTTTCCATGCACCCGGCACAGCTGTTGACTGTGAAGCGAGAAGTATTAAGGAGTAGTTTGTCCGATATTATCCCGCTTACGCAGAAGATGCTCAAAGCCGATGATCCGGCAAAAATTCAAGCATTACTGGCGAAGTTGAATAGCTAATTGATGCGGGCGCCCTAAAAGTAAATCCCAAGTGAACTTGTTTGCCAACTTATTCTCCAATTGAGTGGCAAACGAGGGCGGAAGAAAATGTGACGCGGCATGATACTTGGATAAGTGAGTATTTTTCTTCGAACAGCGAAGTATTGAGATGGACAGCGGAGGCAAGTATTCCCAAGTTGGGGGTGCGCGCAAGGATTGTTTACGGTGTATTTGGCTACAACCACTGATCACGGATTGAACCTAAATCCGGTAGTTGACCGTTCATTTAATAGATCAGCGTAATGATTAATAACAATATTTCGTATTGTTTGACTCTCATCTCCTGGGTGAGGCGCTACGGGGTGAATTGCACAGTTTTTGCGGCACATGGTTGCGTTGTTCGCAACGTCTTGGAATGGAACGACCATTCCGCGTCGTTGCGCCTTGCCCTGCACCCCAAAAACCGCACACTTCACCTCGTCCAACTACCGGATTTAGGTTGAATGAATGCCAGCTACTGATGCGCCTGAGCTTTGGAGATGCGAGGGGATAAAGTCACTTGTTATCCCCCGGCATTCTTGCGAAGCGCGATTTGTTTTGGCACGCAGTTAAGCGTAAACGTTTTTTCTCATGAACGATCTTTCTGATGCAAGATTCCAATTTGATTGACATTGTCGCGCCGCGAAGTGTGCGCTTTGACACACCGCTGTATTTAAAGAGCGGCGCCGTACTTGAAAACTACGAATTGGTATATGAAACCTATGGCGAACTCAACGCGGCCAAATCCAACGCCGTGCTGGTGTGTCACGCGCTTTCCGGCAATCATCATTTGGCAGGCTGTTACGCGGATGATCCCAAGAGTGCGGGCTGGTGGAACAACATGATCGGTCCCGGTAAATCCATCGATACACGCAAGTTTTTTGTGATCGGGGTGAATAACCTTGGCGGCTGTCACGGTTCTACCGGACCTGCCAGCATCAATCCAAAAACCGGCAAATGCTATGGTCCGGATTTCCCGGTGGTGACGGTAGAAGACTGGGTGCAAACCCAGGTAAGGCTGGCAGACCACCTTGGCATCGATCAGTTCGCCGCAGTGGCGGGTGGCAGCCTTGGCGGGATGCAGGCGTTGCAATGGACGCTCGATTTTCCGGAAAGGGTGCGGCATGCGCTGGTGATTGCCGCCGCCGCCAAACTGACTGCGCAAAACATCGCGTTCAACGATGTAGCGCGCCAAGCCATCATTACTGACCAGGAGTTCTACGGGGGGGATTACTATTCGCATGGCGCAGTGCCGCGGCGTGGTTTAAGGCTCGCACGCATGCTAGGGCATATTACCTATTTGTCGGATGACTCGATGGCCGCGAAATTTGGACGGGAGCTGCGTAACGGAACGCTTGCATTCGGTTTCGACGTGGAGTTTGAAATTGAATCATACCTGCGTTACCAGGGAGACAAATTCGTTGACCAATTCGATGCCAACACCTATTTGCTAATGACCAAGGCGCTGGACTATTTCGATCCTGCGTACCAGCACAACAACGACTTGAGCGCGGCATTCCGCGCCGCCAAGGCAAAATTTCTGGTACTGTCATTTACTACAGACTGGCGTTTTTCGCCCGAGCGCTCGCGCACCATTGTCAAGGCATTGCTGGATAATGAACTCAATGTGAGCTACGCGGAAATCACTTCCAGCCATGGTCACGACTCTTTCCTGATGGAAGACCGTCATTATCACAGGCTGATGCGGGCCTATATGGACAACATTGACATATAAGCCGGAGATAGCGGTCATGGATGTCCTTGAAATTAATATCTGCAAGCAACCGCTTCGTGGAACGCCTGGACAGTTCGTCGCTATGGTTCGCGACCTTGATGGACAAATGAACTCTGCCCGAGGCTTGAAACGTCAGGGGAGCCTCCATGAGTAACGCGCGCGTAGCCCGCCAGATGCTACGCGCCCACCGCTACGGCGCATTAAGCACCTTGTCGAAGAAGTTCAATGGCCATCCGTTCGGGTCCATTACCCCCTATCTGGTGGATCACGACGGCAGTCTGTTTATCCTCATCAGCACATTGGCGGAACATACCAAGAATATCCGGTATGACCCCCGGGTGAGCCTCATCACGCACAACCAGAACGACTTGAATATCCAGTCGCAAGGACGCGTCACCGTGGTGGGCGAGGCCCAGCCGGCAACGGATAAGCGGCAGATTGGTGTGCGCTATCTGCGTTATTTTCCCGAAGCGCAAAGCTGCCTCGCCCTGGGTGATTTTGCTTTCTACCGCATCATGCCGCAGACACTGCGTTACATTGGTGGTTTCGGCAAAATTCATTGGGTCTCGGCGGACAGCTATCTGGTGCCAGCCTACCCGTTGATCGGGGAGGAGGATGACGTCATTACGCACATGAATGCGGATCATCGCGATACTTTGCGCCACTATTGTGAACATTCCCATCAATGCGAAGCATTAGATGTCGAAATGCTGGGGATCGACTGCGACGGTTTCGATGTATGCGCCGATGGCGGAAATCTGCGTTTCGATTTTGAGGAGATGGTACTCGACGCACAACAGGCGCGACATGCCTTAGTCGAAATGGCGAAAAGAACGAGATAATTTTAATTTCATTTCATCGAGCATATACTACCCCGTTTGCTTTGCATCCCATCTGAGAACCCTTGCTTTTCAATGGAAGGCTGCCATGATTACCAGCGGGCGAAACCTTATATAACATATTCTCCAAACAGGAAGAATAAGTTCTGCAAATACTGAAGCCGTGACCGACATTACTATCCCATCCACTCCCACCAGGCCCGATTTTGCCGCCATTGCCGCATGGGTGAAACCGGGCGCGAAGCTGCTCGATTTGGGCTGCGGCGACGGTTCGCTGCTGTGTTTTTTGCGCGATATGCGCAACATCCGTGGCTATGGTGTTGAAATTGACGACGACAATGTCCTGGCTTGTTTCAATAACGGGGTCAACGTGATTCAAAGCGATCTGGAATCGGGGCTGCTAAGTTTTGAATCGGGATCGTTCGATTATGTGGTGCTCTCGCAAACGTTGCAGGCGGTAAAACACACAGAGGGAATCGTCAAAGAAATGCTGCGGGTAAGCAAAGAGGGGATCGTATCGTTTCCCAATTTTGGTTATTGGAAAAACCGGCTACAGGTTATGTCCGGCCACATGCCTATTTCGGAAACGCTACCCTATCAGTGGTTCGATACACCTAACATTCACAATTGTACACTCGGTGATTTTGAGGAGTTCTGTAGCCAGCACGGTGCACATATTCTCGAACGCAGGGTAATGAGTGGAGATCATCAAATCACATTTCTGCCCAACTTACTGGGAACACTGGCGTTTTATCGATTTGAACAACAGAAGTAGCCGTCAGCATCACTTGAGATGCGGCGAGGAATCCATCGTCTCAAATCTTGCCTGTCCCGCTAACCATACTAATACCAATACCGGAAGGCCGAGTAACGCAGTGCCGGTAAAAAAAACGGCATAACCGTAAGCGTCAACGAATTCACCGCTGAACCCGGCGATGAACTTAGGCAATAACAGCATCACCGAACTGAACAGCGCGTATTGCGTGGCCGAATAGGCGGAGTTAGTCAGGCCGGAAAGATAGGCGATGAAAGCAGAAGAAGCGATGCCGGCTGACAGATTGTCGGCGGAGATAGTGAATATGAGCCCGGTTACGTCATGTCCGCGTCCGCTCAGCCAGACAAACAGCAAATTGGTTGCCGCCGATAATACCGCTCCCAGAAACAACGTACGCATGACACCGATTTTTGCCGTGAGTACCCCGCCTAGGGCCGCGCCGGCAATCGTCATGATGACTCCATAAACCTTGGATACTGTTGCCACCTCATCCTTGGTGTAGCCCATGTCCACATAAAAAGGATTGCTCATTACACCCATCACGACATCCGAGATGCGATAAAGCGCGATCAATGCCAGAATCACCAACGCCTGCCGGCCATGACGCACAATAAAATCCCGGAAGGGCGCAATCATTGCTCCATACAGCCAGGCTAGTGTTTGCGCGAGTCGCGCGTTCAGATTCCAGTGAGCAATGACCCCCCGGGCGTGGCCCTCATTTTCCGCGATAAGATGCGTGACAGGAACTTCCGGCTCGCGGATGATAAGCGTGGTGATAATGCCCACAGCCATGCATGCAGCCATCGCGAGGTAGGCAGTGCGCCAGGGTGTATAGTCGTAGGTGGCTTCCGAAGGGTCTACCGCCGCGGCTATCCATAATACGCCAGCGGAAGCCAGGATCATGGCCACACGATAGCCCGCCTGATAAGTGGCGGCCATGGCGCCCTGAAGTCTCGGCGCTACGGCTTCTATTCGATAGGCATCCAGCGCGATATCCTGGGTGGCGGAAGCGAAAGCGACAGCGAGTGCAAAGAAAACCATGTACGTCAAGTTCTCGAGCGGGTCGGTACTCGCCATACCGGTTAATGCGATGGCTATAACGATTTGGGACAGCAACAGCCACGCGCGCCGTCGGCCCAGAATACGGGTTAATACCGGCAACGACAAGCGATCCACCAGCGGCGACCACAGCCATTTAAAGCCATAAGCCAATCCGATCCAGCTCAAGTGACCGATAGTGGAGCGGTCGATGCCCGCTTCCCGTAACCAGAACGACAAGGTGCCCAGTACCAACAACAGCGGCAATCCGGCAGAGAAACCCAGTGACAGCATTCCCAACACCCGTGGATGGGTGTAAATGCGAAAAGCATGTAGCCAGCCGGATAAGGCAGTGGACATTATCCTAGATCCGGCATTCGGGCGGGACGGTTATACCGTAAGATGAATGATCAACTATCGAATGGAGGATCATAAGCTGTAATCATAGTCGATAGTGAGCGGTGAGTGATCGGAGAAACGTTCCTCTTTGTAAATCGAAACTTCGGTCGCTTTGGACGCAATGTGCGGTGTCGCAATCTGATAATCAATGCGCCAGCCTACATTCTTGGCCCAGGCCTGCCCTCGATTGGACCACCACGTGTATTGCTCAGGCTCGGTGTTGATTTGCCGGAATACGTCGACAAATTCAAGCTCATCAAAAACTCCACTAAGCCAGGTACGCTCTTCAGGTAGAAAGCCGGAGTTTTTCTGATTGGAGCGCCAATTCTTCAGATCGATTTCTTTGTGGGCGATGTTCCAGTCACCGCATAATATGATCTCCCTGCCGCAACCCGCGAGTTCTTTAAGCATGGGGAGAAATCGCTCAAGGAAGAAAAATTTGGCGGCTTGCCGGTGTTCGCCACTGGAGCCGGAAGGAAAATAGATCGATATCACAGTCAATGGACCAAAGTCAGCGCGTAGAAAACGTCCCTCCACATCAATTTCCGCAATACCAAGACCTTCGATAATATTGTCAGGCTTGTGCCGGCTGTAAATACCCACCCCGCTGTATCCCTTCTTTTCAGCGCAATGGAAATAACTATGGTAGCCATCGGGGGAGACCATTTCCGCTGTGATATCGGTTGCATGAGCTTTCAATTCCTGCACACATACGATATCCGCCTGATACGTTGGTAGCCACCGAAAAAATCCCTTGTTTGCGGCGGAGCGCACGCCATTCAGGTTAAGCGTTATAATTCTCACGTCTATTTTCCCAGTTTGTCATATAGCGATGTCCGATTTCCGGCAGGAATTCATTGAGTTTGCCATTAGCCGTAATGTATTGTGCTTCGGCGAATTTAAAACTAAGGCGGGGCGAATGTCACCGTATTTTTTTAATGCCGGGTTGTTCAACGACGGTGACTCTCTCAGAAAACTGGGACAATTTTACGCCAAAGCCATTCTTGGTGCCCAGCTTCCATTTGACATGCTATTTGGTCCCGCCTACAAGGGCATTCCGCTGGTTAGCGCTATCGTCATCGCGCTGGCTGAGAGCGGGTATAACTACCCATTCTGTTTCAATCGCAAAGAAGTGAAAGATCATGGCGAAGGAGGAAATCTCGTTGGCGCCCCTCTTGCCGGGCGTGTGCTGATTGTGGATGACGTCATTTCCGCTGGTGTTTCAGTGCACGAGTCTGTCGGCCATATTCGCGCTTCTGGTGCCATACCTTGTGGGGTCATCATTGCGCTTGACCGGATGGAGCGCGGTAATGGAGAACTTTCCGCTACGCAGGAGGTTCAGCATGCCTGCGGAATTCTGGTCGCCAGCATCGTTAGGCTGGACGACATTGCAAATTATCTGCGGGGCAGAAAGAATCTGCGGCACAATCTTCAGGCGATAGAGAGCTACCGTGCACAATACGGGGTTGCATGATCCTGGAGAAACCATAGAGTGGGCGCGTACTATAGTGGACGGGCAAACCATTCAACAATTGAAGTCAGGGCATCTTCTCTGGCGGTATGGCCGGCAACGTAATTTCTCCTTTCGAATCGAAGTACCGCCCGATGGCAAATCCCTGTCCGCCAAGGTGACCACGCAGGTGGTAGTCAGCCTTGGTACGATCGCCGGTGGCCAGTCCGAAGGCATGACGAATAATTGTTGTCGCAGGGACTGTTGCCGGCACCGTGATTACCGATTCTCCAAAGCGGGGTATCGTGCCCCGCTGATCGCTTACCCCACTCGCGAAGCTCATTCCGCGTAAATCCAGATCGAATGCGACACCATCATAATCAAGAGGCCTGCCGTCATGATTCTGAATTCTGAGGTGTACCGCGAAGCGCGCCTCCATACCTTTTCCCTCCAGCGGCTCAAGTCCAGCTACGGAGATGCGAAGTGGTTCATGCACTCCTAGCGCCGTGCATCCGGATAAGATGAGGAGCAGCGCGGAGATAAGTAGTATGCGACGATTCATTATGGTGCACCGGTTTCGTGAATCTTGAATCATAACTCGATTATTCCGTAGTTGAGGGTTTTTCCTTTGCTCTCGTATGAAACGATCGGGCGCATGGATCACCACGTTGCCCCGCAATTTGAAGCTACGCAAGCCTATAAGGAAATTCCGAATAAGTCCCGCGCAAGCGCGACAGCGGCTTGTGGAGGGGATTCGCATTCACAAAGTCGGTGCATGGGAATAGTTCGTAAGGGGAAGTTTGTTTCGTGCCCCTAGTTTGGTGATACTATCTCTATCGAAGCTGGCTAGACAATCGCCGCCTGCCTTTCAGTCATGAAAGACAGGGGGAGGAAAGTCCGGGCTCCAGAGAGCAGGATGCCGGTTAATGGCCGGCCACCGTGAGGTGAGGAATAGGGCCACAGAGACGAGCGTATTAAGTTACGGTGAAACGCGGTAACCTCCATCCGGAGCAAGACCAAATAGGCAGGCGATGATGCTGCTCGCTGAGCCTGCGGGTAGGTTGCTTGA
>JBDSSX010000207.1:0-25177 GCA_039928555.1 Nitrosospira sp.
CGGTGGCGAAGGCGCTGGTCAACGTGTCGAAAACATTCAATCTTACCGCTGAACGATTGAATGAAATCATAGATGGCATGGAAATGGACCTTAATTATAATCGCTATGCTGATTTCGACACCCTGAGGCTGTACTGTTACCATGTGGCGAGCGTGGTCGGATTATGCTCGGCGGAGATTTTTGGCTATCGCAATCCCGAAACCCTGAAATATGCGCAAGATTTGGGACTCGCATTTCAGCTCACTAACATCATACGCGACGTCGGCGAGGACGCACGCCGTGACCGTATCTATCTGCCCCAGGATGAACTGGTTCGTTTTGACGTATCCAATGACGACATCCTTCATTCGCGTGAAACCGACGGCTTCCGGCGGTTGATGGAGTTCCAGATTGAACGTGCGGAAAGCTATTACGCCCAGGCCTTCGCGGCATTATCCGCGGAGGACCGCAAAAACCAGCGGCCCGGTATTGTCATGGCGGCGATTTATCAAGCTCTGCTAAAGGAGATCAAGGAGGATGGGTGTCATATTATGCGGCAACGCGTAAGTCTCACACCGATGCGTAAATTGTGGATAGCATGGACGACCTGGATCAAGGGGTGAGCCGCGGTTTTGCCAGCGCGCCCCCATACTGCATATCGTCCAGCCACTGGGTTCAGGATGAATAATTTCGAAAATTACCGCGCGTCGCCGGATCTGCTCAAGAATCGTGTGATTCTCGTTACCGGCGCGGGGCAGGGGATAGGCCGCATCGCGGCGCTAACCTACGCTGCTCACGGCGCCACCGTAATTCTGCATGGGCGCAGGGCTGAGAAACTGGAAAGCGTGTACGATGAAATTGAGACCAGGGGCGGAGCGCAGCCAGCAATTTTTCCGCTTGACCTGGAAAATGCCGGAGACAAGGATTTTCAGGCGATTGCCCAGGCCATCAGGCTGCAGTTGGGCAGACTGGATGGCATTCTGCACAACGCGGCATTAATATTCAGCCTGACTCCACTGGAGAATCAGACGCTGGACCAATGGTTGTCGCTGCTGCGTGTCAATCTGATTGCGCCCTTTGCGCTGACACGAGCCTGCCTGCCGCTGCTGAAGGCTTCACCGGATGCTAGCGTGATTATGACATCGGAAATGCATGGCCATGATCCCGCAGCCTATTGGGGCGGTTTTGCGGTGGCCAAGGCCGGACTGGAGGCGTTGGTAAAAATTCAGGCGCAGGAATGGGAGATGCTTCCAAACCTGCGCGTCAACGTGGTAATTCCGGGGCCGGTGCACACGCCGCAACGAACCAGAACTCATCCCGGCGAGATCAAGCATGACTTGCGTCAGCCGGAGGATCTCATGCCAGGTTATTTATATCTGATGGGGCCGGACAGCAAAGCTGTTAGCGGTCAGACCGTATTTTGCTAGGTCGCTCCAGTATGGGCTGCCGCAGCGGGGAGAAATAGGTATAATTGGTCTGGAGCGGCGCGCGAAAGTGGCGGAATTGGTAGACGCACCAGATTTAGGTTCTGGCGCCGAAAGGTGTGGGGGTTCGAGTCCCCCCTTTCGCACCAGGAAGTTGCAAGGGGTGCGAGTGATGTTGCGCGATGTTGTGTATTGACGGCCAACATGTCCGCTGGCTGCTATTGTCGTTGTAACGCCGCATGAATGTTATCAACCAGTCAGGAAATGTAATGCAATCGAATGTCGAAGACCTGGGTGCGCTAGAGCGTCGCCTTAATGTTTCGATTCCTCAGGAAAAAATCGAAACGGAAATTGAGAGCCGCCTGAAGCGTTTGGCGCGTACGGCAAAAATACACGGTTTTCGGCCCGGCAAGGTGCCGCTGAAAATTGTCACGCAGCAATACGGTCCGCAGGTGCGTCAGGAAGTGATGGGTGATGTACTGCAGAAGAATTTCAGTGAGGCCGTGCGCGAGCAAAAGCTGCGCGTTGCGGGTTACCCGCATTTCGAACCGAAGCCGGTGGCGGAAGATACCTCTCAATTTGAATTCAGTGCAACATTCGAGGTCTATCCGGATGTAGTTCTGGGTGATTTAAGCGGAGCCCGAATTGACCAGCCTGTGGTCAACGTGATTGGCTCCGATGTCGATAAAACTCTGGAGGTTCTGCGCAAGCAGCGAGTTCAATACGAACCGGCGGAGCGGCCCGCGGTAGCGGGTGACCGCGTCAACATTGATTATCGTGGTGTCATTGATGGAGTAGAGTTTGCGGGCGGCAAAGCCGAGAATTCTGCGCTCGTGCTGGGTGAAGGCAGGCTTCTCAAGGACTTTGAAGGGCCCCTTGCCGGCATGAGCGCCACGGAGAGCAAAACGTTTGAAGTAACCTTTCCAGCGGATTATCATGGGAAGGAGGTTTCCGGAAAGACGGCTACGTTTGAGGTGAAACTCAACAGCGTGGAAGCGGCGAAGCTGCCGGAAGCGGATGCTGAATTTGCCAGGTCATTGGGTGTTGCGGATGGCAGCATCGAAAGAATGCGCGAGGAAATTCAGGCTAACCTTGAGCGGGAAGTATCCAAACGGGTAAAAGCTAGGATCAAGGAACAAGTCATGCAGGCATTGCTTGATGCGACCGCGATTCAGGCGCCCAAAGCATTGGTGGAGCAGGAACGGGAGCGACTCATGCAGGATGCGCGTCATGACCTTGAATCGCGCGGCATGAACGCCAAGAACGTGCCGTTACCCCGGGATTTGTTCCACGAGCGGGCGCAACGCCGTGTGAATCTGGGGCTGATCCTGGCCGAAGTGGTGAAGATTAACGGCTTGCATGCAAAACCCGAGCAGGTGCGAGCAGTGGTGGAGGATCTCTCGCAGAGCTACGAGAATCCCGCTGAAGTGGTCAAATGGCATTATGCCTCACAGGATCGCCTTAACGAAGTGGAGTCGGCGGTGCTGGAAGATAACGTGGTAACGTGGGTGCTGGAGAAGGCCGTGGTAGGGGATAAACCAATGACTTTAGATGAATTGATGGGAAAATCATGACATGATGCAACAACTCGACTGGAAACAGCGCAACCTCGACCCGAATAATTTGGGTTTGATCCCCATGGTGATCGAGACGAGCGGGCGGGGCGAACGCGCCTACGATATATATTCCCGCTTGCTGAAGGAGAGGGTGATATTTCTGGTGGGGCCGGTTACCGAGGTTTCCGCCAATCTGATTGTGGCGCAGCTATTGTTCCTGGAATCGGAGAATGCGGACAAGGATATTCATTTCTATATCAATTCTCCCGGGGGTCTGGTATCCGCCGGAATGGCGGTTTACGATACCATGCAATTCATTAAACCTGATGTCAGTACGCTTTGCATAGGTCAGGCCGCGAGTATGGGGTCGCTGCTACTGACGGCGGGCGCAAACGGCAAGCGTTTTTGCCTTTCTAATTCGCGTGTTATGATCCATCAGCCGATGGGTGGCTTTCAGGGGCAGGCTTCGGATATCGAAATACATGCAAGAGAAATCCTGTTTCTCAAGGGCCGATTGAATGCGCTCATGGCGAAGCATACGGGCCAAAGCATAGAGACCATCGAGAAAGACACCGATCGGGATAACTTTCTCAGCGCGGAGGAATCAGTAAAATACGGGTTGGTGGATGCTGTGCTTACCTCCAGAAGTGAGAGTACGGGCTGAGTGATCCAGAGTGATCTATAATGACCATGGATGGAGATTTAATTATTAGCTACGAGCGCACCGGCTCGGATAATGCGGGATAAAACTATGTCAGAGAAAACTGGCGGCGAAAAACTGCTTTATTGTTCCTTCTGCGGCAAAAGTCAGCATGAAGTGAAGAAGCTCATTGCGGGGCCATCGGTATTCATTTGCGACGAATGTATAGAACTTTGCAATGACATCATTCGTGAGGAAATACAAGGTGCTGAGGCTGCCAAGCTCACCAAGTCGGATTTGCCCGTACCGCATGAGATCTGCCAGATCCTCGATCAATACGTAATTGGTCAGGAACCGGCCAAAAAAATCCTGTCGGTGGCGGTATACAATCATTACAAGCGTCTGAGGAATCTGGCAAAGAGCACGGACGCCGACGGCATAGAGTTGGCGAAAAGCAACATACTGCTTATCGGTCCGACCGGTTCAGGCAAGACACTGCTTGCGCAAACGTTGGCGCGTTTGCTGGATGTGCCCTTCGTCATGGCCGATGCCACAACGCTTACCGAAGCGGGTTATGTCGGCGAAGATGTGGAAAATATCATTCAGAAGTTACTGCAAAAATGTAATTACGACGCGGAAAAAGCGCAGCAGGGCATTGTTTATATTGATGAGATCGACAAGATTTCGCGTAAATCGGATAACCCCTCAATTACCCGGGATGTGTCGGGGGAGGGTGTGCAGCAGGCTCTGCTGAAGCTGATCGAGGGAACGATCGCTTCGGTGCCTCCCCAAGGCGGGAGAAAGCATCCTAATCAGGAATTTGTTCAGGTGGACACCACCAATATTCTTTTTATTTGCGGCGGTGCGTTTGACGGTCTCGACAAGGTCATACGCGCCCGCTCCGAGAAAGGTGGAATAGGTTTTAGTGCCAATGTAAGAAGCCGCGACAATCGCAAGAACTTTGGCGCCGTGCTGCGGGGAGTGGAGCCGGAAGATCTGGTCAAGTATGGTTTGATTCCGGAATTCGTCGGACGCTTGCCCGTGGTTGCCACCCTCGAAGAACTGGATGAATCAGCACTGATTCAAATTCTGACCGAGCCCAAAAACGCGCTCATCAAACAATATCAGAAAATGTTTCACATGGAAGGTGGGGTCGATCTTGAGTTTCGCGAGCAGGCACTCAAGGCGATTGCCAAAAAAGCGCTGGCGCGCAAGACCGGTGCGCGCGGCCTGCGCTCCATTCTGGAGAGCACCCTGCTGGATACCATGTTCGATCTGCCATCGCTGGAGAATGTCGCCAAGGTGGTAATTGATCATGGCTCAGTGGGTGGCGATATCAAACCCATCCTGATTTACTCGGATAAGCCAAAGGTGGCCAAAAGCTTTTAGCCCGGGTTCTGAATGTTGCCTGGTCCGTTGCCTTGAATTTCTTCGCGGCGTCCCCATAACCTTTGTTCGTCCTTTATAGGTGAGCCGATATGTCCTCCCCAGTTAACGATCCCAACCAGGTGTCATTGCCGTTATTGCCATTGCGCGATGTAGTCGTATTTCCGCATATGGTGATTCCTCTATTCGTCGGACGGCCCAAGTCTATCAAGGCGCTGGAAATCGCCATGGAGTCCGGCAAGAGCATTCTCCTGGTGGCGCAAAAATTCGCTGCCAAGGATGAGCCGGCCCCTGACGATCTCTACGGCGTATGCAGCGTTGCGAATCTGCTGCAAATGCTCAAGTTGCCCGATGGTACCGTCAAGGTGCTGGTTGAAGGGAGCCGCCGTGCACGCATCATGAAGGTGACTGATGACGGCAGCTACTTCTCCGGCGAGGCTGCGTTGTTGCCCCCGGATGCGGTCGACAACCATGAGGTCGAAGCAATGCGGCGCGCAATGCTGGCTCAATTCGACCAGTATGTGAAGCTCAACAAGAAAATTCCGCCCGAGATACTCACTTCGCTTAGCGGCATAGACGAAGCGGGACGTCTGGCTGACACGATCGCCGCTCACTTGCCATTGAAACTTGAGCAAAAACAGGAAGTGTTGGAAATTTTCGATGTTCCCAAGCGTTTGGAACACCTGCTGGGACTACTTGAAACCGAACTTGACATACTTCAGGTGGAAAAACGTATTCGTGGCAGGGTCAAGCGTCAGATGGAGAAAAGCCAGCGCGACTATTACCTCAACGAGCAGGTGAAAGCCATCCAGAAGGAGCTGGGCGAGGGCGAAGACGGTGCCGATCTGGAGGAGATCGACAGGAAGATCAAGGCCGCCCAGATGTCCAAGGAGGGCCGCGCCAAGGCGGAAGCGGAACTGAAGAAATTGCGCTTGATGTCTCCCATGTCGGCTGAGGCTACCGTGGTCCGCAATTACATTGATGCGCTGGTAGCGCTGCCATGGAAGAAAAAAAATAAAATCAGCAAAGACCTTAATGCCGCCGAAGTGGTGCTGGAGCAGGATCATTATGGCCTCGACAAGGTCAAGGAACGGATCGTCGAATATCTGGCTGTGCAGCAGCGCGTGGATAAGTTGAAAGCCCCCATTCTTTGCCTGGTGGGCCCGCCTGGCGTGGGCAAGACTTCATTGGGGCAATCCATCGCCCGCGCCACCAACCGCAAGTTCGTGCGCATGTCCTTGGGCGGCGTGCGTGACGAGGCCGAGATACGTGGCCACCGCCGTACTTACATTGGTTCGATGCCGGGCAAGATCTTGCAGAACATGACCAAGGTTGGTGTCAAAAATCCATTATTCCTGCTCGACGAAGTGGACAAAATGGGCATGGATTTCCGTGGCGACCCCTCATCCGCGCTACTGGAAGTACTGGACCCGGAGCAGAATAATTCATTCGTGGATCACTACATCGAGGTTGAGTATGATTTGTCGGACGTCATGTTTGTCGCTACCGCCAACACCTTGAATATACCCCCGGCATTGCTGGATCGCATGGAGGTGATCAGGCTGTCGGGTTATACCGAGGATGAGAAACTCAATATCGCAACGCGCTACCTGTTGCCTAAACAGATAAAGAATCATGGTCTCAGGGAAGATGAGCTGGCGGTGTCCGAATCCGCCCTGCGTGATATTACCCGTTATTACACACGAGAGGCCGGTGTGCGGGCGATGGAGCGGGAAATTTCAAAAATATGCCGTAAAGTGGTCAAGGCATTGCTGCTCAAAGCTGATCAGAAAAAAATCACCATCAGCGGGCGGAACCTGGATAAATACCTGGGGGTAAGACGTTACACCTATGGCGTTGCGGAAGAGAAGAATCAGGTAGGGCAAGTTACGGGTCTGGCATGGACTGAGGTGGGTGGAGAGTTGTTGACCATTGAGGCAGTCGTGTTACCGGGTAAAGGAAAGACCATCACTACCGGAAAATTGGGGGAGGTAATGCAGGAATCGGTCCAGGCCGCGCTTTCGGTGGTTCGCAGCCGTTCAAGAGCGCTGGGTATTGCCGATGATTTTTACCAGAAGAACGACATTCATATACACCTGCCGGAGGGTGCGACGCCCAAGGACGGGCCCAGTGCGGGGATTGGCATTTGCGTAGCGATGGTCTCGGCGTTGACAGGCATCGCGGCTCGGGCGAATGTGGCGATGACGGGAGAGATTACATTGCGCGGTGAGGTGCTGCCCATCGGCGGACTCAAGGAAAAGCTTCTGGCGGCGCACCGCGGCGGCATAAAGATAGTGCTGATTCCTGAGGACAACGTCAAGGATCTGACCGAAATTCCGGAGAATATCAAGAATCGACTGGATATTCATCCGGTTAAATGGATAGATCAAGTGCTGGATTTGGCGTTGGAACGCAAGCCGGAAGCGCTTCCCGTTGCCCCCGCGCCGGTGCCCGGTCCCGTTGGCGTCGAGGGGGATACTGTTACCACTGTTATCAAGCACTAAATTCCGAAAAGGCTCGTACGAATTTTTATTTTTCAGTCTCTGGTTTATCCCGTTTCACGAAATAGACCTGGCTTGCTGGAGAAAGCAAGGTTTTCCCGCAGTAAGTTTATGTACGAAATGTTTCTGAAATATTTTCACAATTGCTTGACCAAGCACAAATGGCTTGATATAAAACTAATTGCAAGGGTTTTTCTGTAACTAAAATAACGAAAGGGGAATCACCGTGAATAAATCTGAACTCATCGATGCCATCGCCAAGTCTTCCGACATTTCCAAAGCCTCCGCCGGTAACGCGCTGGATGGAGCATTATCCGCGATTAAAGCCGCTTTAAAGAAAGGCCAGAGTGTAACGCTCGTTGGATTTGGAACTTTTAAAGTAGGCAAGCGCGCGGCCCGCACCGGCCGCAATCCCCGTACTGGCGCAGCAATCAAGATAAAGGCCGCGAAGGTTCCGAAATTCAGCGCTGGCAAGGCGCTCAAGGATGCAGTAAACTAGCATTCTTCGGACGGGGGTGCTTAGCTCAGTTGGTAGAGCGTCGCCCTTACAAGGCGAATGTCGGCGGTTCGACCCCGTCAGCACCCACCAGCAGAAACTTACAGATCGTTGGAGTGGTAGTTCAGTTGGTTAGAATACCGGCCTGTCACGCCGGGGGTCGCGGGTTCGAGTCCCGTCCACTCCGCCAGATTTTGTGCTAAACCAGGGCGAACGCGAGTTCGCCTTTTTTATGCATTTCCTAAACTCTTAATAATGTTTGATTTTGTTCACAGAAAAAAACGTATCGTCCAGGTCATCTTGGCGCTCGCCGCATTGCCATTTCTGTTCTGGGGAATCGAGTCATATAACAGTAGCGACGGCGAAGATTACCTCGCATTGGCGGCTGGCGAAAAGATCCCGCGTCAGGAATTCGAGCAGGCGTTGCGCAATCAGCAGGAAAGCATGCGGGCGACCATGGGAGAAAATTTTAACGATGCGATGCTGGATAACCCGGAGCTGCGGTCTGCGGTATTGGAGGGACTGATTCAGCAGCGGTTGCTGAAGCATGAAGCCGCACGCGTTGGACTGACCGTGCCGGATTCACAACTGATATCGGTTATACAAGATATTTCTGCGTTTCAGGAGGATGGTAAATTTTCCAAGCAGCGCTATGAAGAGCTGCTACGCGGTCAGGGAATGAATCCGCGAACATTTGAAGCGCGTGTGCGTCAGGAAATGATGCGGCAGCAACTGACTGATGCATACACCGGGAATGGTTTCGTTCCTGTCTCGGTGGCGGAAAGAATTATGCGGTTGGGTAATGAGAAACGCGAAATTAGCGTGGTTCAAATACAGCCGGAGCAATTCCTGTCGCAAATGAAACCCGATGATGCGGCCATCAAGTCGTATTATGATAGCCACCAAGCCGAGTTTGAATTGCCGGAGCAAGTGCGCGTCGAATATCTGGCGCTGTCTCTGGATGATTTGACTAAAGACCTGCAGGTGAGTGCCGAAGAAGCAACAAAGTATTTTGAGGAACATAGGAGTGAGTTTGAGCAGCCGGAACAGCGCCGCGCCAGCCACATACTCATAACGGTGTCCGCCATGGCGTCCGATGCGGAGAAGGCCACAGCGCGCACCAAGGCTGAACAATTGCTTGTTCAGGTAAGACAGACCCCACAAAGCTTTGCGGAACTTGCCAAGCAGCATTCCCAGGACCCGGGTTCGGCGATCAATGGCGGTGATCTCGGTTTTTTCGCGCGCAACATGATGGTGAAGGCGTTTGAAGATGCGGTTTTTCAGATGAAACCGGATGAGATCAGTAATCTGGTTGAAACAGATCACGGCTTCCATATAATTAAACTCTCTGCGATAAAACCTCCCAAACTGGTCAATTTTGATGAAGTAAAGAGCCAGGTCGAGCAGGAACTGAAGAAGCAAAAAGCCGGAAAAATTTTTGGTGAAATGGCTGAAGGCTTCAGCAACATGGTGTATGAGCAGAGTGATAGCCTGCGGCCCGCCGCAGAGAAATTCAGCTTGCGCATTCAGCAGAGTGAGTGGATTGGAAAAAACGCGGGTGAACCGCCCTATTTCACTAATGGAAGATTGATGCAGGCGATATTTTCAGAAGATGCGCTCAAGAACAAGCGTAACACCGAGGCGGTGGAAGTGACGCCAAATACGCTTGTTTCAGCCAGAGTTCTGGATCACAGGCCGGCGACGACGCCTTCCATTACGTCGTTGCGGGATAAAATTAGCGAACGGGTAGCCCGCAAGGACGCGGCGGAAGCAGCCATAAAAACAGGAAGGGAAAAGCTTTCACAGTTGCAGGAAGGCAAAAATGGAATCGTTACGTGGGGCGCTACCCAGCAAGTTTCCAGGAAAGAACCCCAAGGTCTGGACAGCGAAACCCTGCGCGCGGTTTTCAAGGTTGAAGCAACGAGACTTCCATCCTATGCCGGTGTGGGGAATTCTCAGGGTGGCTTTACTTTAATCCGTGTCAGCCGTGTAATTGAACCGGTTCCGGCGGAAGCATCCGAACGCAAGACCTTTGCCCGGCAGTTGCAGCAGGTGCACGCCCAAGAGGAGCTTTCATCTTATCTTACCGGGGTCAGAAAGCAGTACGACGTGACGGTCAGGAATGAGAGTTTAGAGAAAAAGTAGGAAAGAACTCCCTCTATCCATTGTTAGGGGCCTCTGAATAGACTCCTCATGGAGCGCGTTACCGGCACTCGGGAATTTGTTCAGAGATTCTTCAGAGGTCAGGGTTCACTGATATCAAAAGCGACCGTATTAAATCCTGCGTCGACGTGGGTAACTTCGCCGGTAATGCCGCTAGCCAGATCGCTACACAGGAAGGCCGCGACGTTACCGACCTCCGCGATGGAAACATTACGTCGTAACGGCGCGACGTTCTCCGTATAGCTCAGCAGTTTACCGAAGTTGCCGATTCCCGCCGCTGCCAGGGTTTTGATCGGACCGGCGGAAATCGCGTTGACGCGTATTCCCTTCGGGCCAAGGCTGGATGCCATGAAGCGCACATTGGCCTCAAGGCTTGCTTTAGCCAAGCCCATTACATTGTAATTTGGCATAACCCGCACCGCACCGAGATAGGTGAGCGTTAGCAGCGAGCCATTCCTGCCTTGCATCAGCGGCATCCCCGCTTTTGCCAGGGCCGCGAAACTGTAGGAACTGATATCGTGGGCAATACGGAAGGCTTCGCGATTCACGCTTTCGAGATAGTCTCCGCTCAATGCTTCTCGCGGGGCGAAGGCGATCGAGTGAACGATACCATCAAGGCCATCCCAACGTTTTCCTAAATCATCGAAACAGCGGGCGATTTCATCATCGTTGGAAACGTCACAGGCAAACAGTAGATCACTCTCGAATTCAGTGATTATTTTTTCAACTCGTCCGCGTACCCCTTCTCCCTGATAGGTAAAGGCCAGTTGCGCGCCTTCACGATGCATGGCTTTTGCAATGCCATAGGCAATGGAGCGATTACTAAGCAATCCGGTGATGAGAATGCGTTTACCAGCGAGAAGTGTCATGTCATATCCTTGGAGTGGTGATGAGTTTGGGGAATTATAGCCTCAAGTCTTTCTCGCTTGTAGAATCATGAACATCGCCGGAGTTGAAGCATCGTCTCCGTTTCTGATATTTACGCTACACTATCGCATCAATGAAGGCACTATCCAAATACCTGCTGGCATCGCTTGTGGTCCTCATTTGCGCCTGTAGCGGTAATTCGTGGAACAGCCCCTATCCGGCGGACGATGCGGGGAAAAATATTCTCTATACCGCTTTTGCTGAGCGTCCAAAGCACCTTGATCCCGTGCAGTCATACAGCTCCAACGAAATTCTGCTGACGGCTCAGATTTATGAACCGCCGCTGCAATACCATTACCTGAAGCGTCCTTATACGCTCATTCCATCGGCGGCTGCGGAAATGCCGGTCGCGCAATATTTCGACAAGAATGGAAAGCGTCTGCACGACAGCGTGGATGCGGTGCAAATCGCTTATACGATTTATGAAATTTCCATCAAGCGCGGCATCCGATATCAGCCTCACCCGGCCTTCGCCAGGAATGAGCAGGGAGACTTTCTCTATCATAGCCTTACCGCGGAGGATGTGGCCGATGTTTATAAACTGTCCGATTTTCGCCACACCGGTTCCCGCGAATTGACTGCTGACGACTATGTTTTCGAGATCAAACGGTTGGCGCATCCTAAGTTGCATTCGCCAATTTTCGGTCTGATGTCGGACTACATTGTAGGTCTTAAGGAGTACTCCATGACGCTTCAGACCGCTGTCGTGGGGCAGTTGAGCGGGCAGGGCAGTGACGCTTATCTGGATTTGAACAGTTATCCGCTGGAAGGTGCGGAAGCAGTGAATCGCTACACTTATCGCATCAAGATCAAGGGCAAGTATCCCCAGTTCATGTACTGGCTGGCAATGCCTTTTTTTGCGCCCATTCCATGGGAGGCGGAGCGCTTTTATACCCAGAAAGGGTTGGCCGAAAAAAATATCACCTTTGATTGGTATCCGGTGGGCACCGGACCTTATATGCTTACTGAGAACGATCCCAATCGTATGATGATATTGGAAAAAAATCCCAATTTTCACGGCGAGGCCTATCCGTCCGAGGGCATGCCAGATGATGTGCAGGCGGGCTTGCTCGTGGATGCGGGCAAGCCGCTGCCCTTTATCGATAAAGTGATATCCAGCCGTGATAAGGAAAGCATTCCGCGTTGGAACAAATTTCTTCAGGGTTACTATGATGCCTCGGGCATTGGCTCTGACAGTTTCGATCAGGCGGTGCAACTGACGGGCCAGGGGGAAGCTACCGTGACCGAGGCGATGAAGAACCAGGGTATCCGGTTGGAAACCGCTGTGGCGACTTCCACGAACTATATGGGTTTCAATATGTTTGACCCGGTAGTCGGCGGAGTAACCAAGCAGGAGCGCGAATCCGCCAGAAAGTTGCGCCAGGCCATCTCGATCGCGGTGGATTACGAAGAATATGTTTCGATATTCGCCAATGGCCGTGGCATCCCGGCGCAGGGACCTATTCCACCAGGCATTGCCGGCCATCGTGAGGGCAAGGAGGGAATCAACCCGGTAGTCTATGATTGGGTAAACGGACGGGTACAGCGCAAGCCGATTGAAGCCGGCAGGGCACTGTTGGCTGAGGCGGGTTACCCCAACGGTATGGACGCGAAAACGGGTGCACCGCTGGTGTTGTATTTCGATGTGACCGCGCGAGGTGTCGATGACAAATCGAGTCTCGACTGGATGCGCAAGCAATTCCAGAAACTCAATATCCAGTTGGTGGTCCGCAGCACCGACTACAACCGCTTCCAGGACAAGATACGCAAGGGCAACGCGCAAATCTTCGAATGGGGCTGGAACGCCGATTATCCCGATCCGGAGAATTTCCTGTTCCTGTTGCACGGTCCGCAACAAAAGGTCGGTAATGAAGGCGAGAACGCCGCCAATTACTCCAATCCCGAGTACAACCGGCTGTTCGAGAAAATGAAGAATATGGAAAACAGCCCCGAGCGCCAGCAAATCATCGATCGCATGATCGACATTCTGCGTCACGACGCACCCTGGCTTTGGGGATATCACCCGAAGGACTATGGGTTGTATCACGCCTGGTATGGCAATGTTAAGCCGAACAGACTATCGCACAATAACATCAAATATTTCCGTGTAGATACGGGGTTGCGGGACCAGAAGCGGCGCGAATGGAATGAGCCGGTGTTGTGGCCCATTGTGCTGGGATTGATCGTGCTGGCGGTAGGCCTGGCCCCGGCTGTGGCCGTTTACCGCCGCAGGGAACGAGGGGCGGGAATCAGGAGCAGGGAATCAGAGGCCGGGATTCCGGAGTCAAGAGGCGGCGTTGCTTAATTACATCATTCGGCGCGTGCTTTATGCCATTCCCATCCTGATCGGCGTGAATCTGATTACTTTTACCCTATTCTTTGTGGTTAACAGTCCCGACGACATGGCGCGCATGCAGCTGGGAATCAAGCGCGTCACACCCGAGGCCATTACCAAATGGAAGCAGGAGCGCGGATATGATAAACCGCTCATGTTTAATGATACGGGAGAGGGTGTCGCAAAATTTACGCGCACTATTTTTTTCGAGAAGTCGGTTGCCATGTTTGCCTTTGATTTTGGACGGGCCGACGACGGGCGCGACATTGCTCACGAAATCAAAACACGCATGATACCCAGCCTCGCCATTGCGCTGCCCGTGTTCCTGCTGGGATTGTTTGTTTATATTTTTTTTGCGCTGGCAATGGTATTTTTCCGGGCTACCTACGTGGATTTCTGGGGTGTGGTACTATGCGTCGCCCTGATGTCCATCTCCAGTTTGTTCTATATCATTGGCGGCCAGTTTTTGATCAGCAAGATATGGCATCTGGTGCCTATTTCTGGTTATGGAAGTGGCCTGAATGCCGCTAAATTCCTCGTATTGCCGGTTATCATCGGCGTGATTAGCGGTGCAGGCGCCAGCACCCGCTGGTATCGCACCATTTTCCTTGAGGAAATGGGCAAGGATTACGTTCGCACCGCCCGCGCCAAAGGATTATCTGAAAGCCTTGTACTATTCAGGCATGTGCTCAGGAACGCAATGATTCCCATACTCACCGGCGCGGTGGTACTGATCCCGCTGCTATTTCTGGGAAGCCTGATTGCCGAATCCTTTTTTGGCATTCCCGGATTGGGCAGCTATACCATTGATGCGATCAACTCACAGGACTTTGCCGTAGTGCGTGCCATGGTTTTTCTGGGATCGCTGCTTTATATTATCGGACTAATATTAACGGACATTTCCTATACGCTGGTAGATCCAAGGGTAAGGCTGGAATGATGATTCTAAAATGTCTTTCAAGCCGGTAATTCTCTGGACAGATGCACTCGTCTACCTGCTGGTGGCGGTGATAATCGTCTTTGTCTGGTATGTGCGGCGCAATGAATATCTTCTGGCGCCATGGCGGCGTGTAGGACACAGTGCGAGCGGAATGGCGGCACTTACGGTTCTGGTATTCTTTATTGCCATTGGATTGCTCGATACGGTGCATATCCGCCCCGCCGTTGAGAATAGTAACAGCAGCAACGGCGAAAAAGCTTACAGTGTGGAAGTGCTAAGTCTGCTCGATTTGGTTGCAGCCCCTTTGCGGACGCGCGTGGAGAAGACTTATTCCGCACCCTTTGCCGCATTTCTTTACGCCCGGGAAACAACGGAGCTTCCGGATGGGCGGCAGGTGCGGGAATTTCCCCGGTTGCAATTCGGCGGCGCGCATTTGCAGGATCCCGAATCTGAGCTTGCCGCCGATGTGGCCTGGAAGGCGGGAGTGGGCGGAGGTTTGGGCTTTCTCCTATGGGGCGTCATGGTGGTTTCCCTAACCGGACTACTGGCGCGCCGCAGCGGTGAAAAATTCTTGTCAGTGCTTTCCGCCATTTGGCGCGGCGCCACCCTGGTTCCATGGAATGCGGTATGTATCACGCTCGCATTCATATTGCTGTTCTGTGGTGCCGCGCTGGCATTATCCGGCAGTTACCACATATTGGGCACCGATAAGGTGGGGCAGGACGTATTTTATCAGTCGCTCAAAAGCATCCGCACGGGTTTGGTGATTGGAACGCTTACCACGCTGATGATGTTGCCGTTCGCCCTGCTTCTGGGCATCATGGCTGGCTATTTTCGTGGCTGGGTGGATGACGTCATTCAATACCTGTACACCACGCTGAGTTCAATCCCGAGTGTCCTGCTGATTGCGGCAACGGTATTGATGATGCAGGTCTATATAGAAACCCGCCCCGAGTTATTCGACACCATTGCCGCGCGCGCCGATCTGCGTCTGCTGTTTCTTTGCATCATACTTGGAGTCACTAGTTGGACCGGCTTATGCCGGTTACTGCGCGGCGAAACCTTAAAGCTGCGTGAAATGGAATATATTCAGGCGGCTCATGCCTTCGGTGTTTCCCATTGGCGTATCATCAGCCGCCACATTCTTCCCAATGTAATGCATATCGTGCTGATTGCCACCGTGATGGATTTCAGCGGATTGGTTCTGGCGGAGGCCGTACTCTCTTATGTGGGCGTCGGTGTCGATCCTTCCATGATTAGTTTCGGTACCATGATTAACGCTGCGCGGCTGGAAATGGCGCGTGAACCGATGGTGTGGTGGGCATTGCTTGCGGCCTTCAGTTTCATGTTCACGCTGGTATTGAGCGCAAATCTTTTTGCCGATGCTGTACAGAATGCTTTTGATCCGCGAGCGAGAACGCTGCCGGCGAAAGCGGTGATATTGCGTCGCCGGGGACGCGGAGAAAAATCAGAGGCTCAATCGGTCTCCTCCAGGATCGAGGGCTCTTCACCGCCATGAACCCACTGCTGCAAATTGACAATCTCGAAACTGTTCTCCACACCGGGGCGGCGCCGATATGGGCGGTGGATGGGCTTACGCTACAAATTATGAGGGGTGAAACGTTCGCGTTACTGGGGGAATCCGGTTGCGGCAAATCCATGACGGCCCTCTCGGTTATGCGGCTATTGCCAGAGGCGGGTGAGATTGTGGCGGGCTCCGTCAGGATCGGCGAGGAGGATCTGCTTTTGCTGCCGGAAGCCGATATGCGCAGTATTCGCGGAAAGCGCATCAGCATGATATTTCAGGAGCCGATGTTAAGCCTGAATCCGGTGATGACAGTGGCGGACCAGATTGGCGAAGTATTGCGGCGGCATTTCAATTCAAGCGGTGCGGCGGCACGAG
Source organism: Nitrosospira sp. (assembly GCA_039928555.1). Lineage (GTDB taxonomy): Bacteria > Pseudomonadota > Gammaproteobacteria > Burkholderiales > Nitrosomonadaceae > Nitrosospira. Next base: position 16,251 of record JBDSSX010000207.1, read on the forward strand.
AACGCGTACTGGAGATATTGAATCAGGTGGGCATACCCGATGCGGCACGCCGCATGAATGAATATCCTTTCCAGTTTTCCGGTGGAATGAAGCAGCGGATGATGATTGCCATGGCGCTGGCCGGAGAACCGGAGCTACTCATCGCCGATGAGCCCACTACTGCGCTGGATGTCACCATTCAGGCCCAGGTGCTGGATCTCATGCGTAATTTGCAGCAACGCGCTGGCATGGCGATTCTACTCATTACCCATGATCTTGCGGTGGCGGCAGAAATGGCGCATCGGGTGGCGGTGATGTATGCGGGGGAAATTGTGGAGACGGCGGCACGCGAAGATTTTTTTAGCGCCCCAGCGCATCCTTATTCCCGGAAATTGTTTGCTTCCTTGCCGGGCAAAGCCATGCGCAAGCAGGGACTGCGGCTGGCGGCAATTGGCGGAAACGTACCGCCGCTATCACGCGAATTTATCGGCTGCCGTTTTGCCGATCGCTGCGATCATGCCTGGGAATTGTGCCATGAGATCGCACCGAGGTGGAACGTGGTAGCCAGCGGGCATCAGGTGAGGTGTCATCTCTTTAATGAAGATACCAGCCCCGGCGTTCAGGACCCGGAACTCGGGAGTCAGCGCTTCGAAGCCACAGTTCAGGATTCTGAAAGATCAGCGGAGTCAGGTCCTCAGCTCACGCTGACTCCTGAATCACGGGATTCCAGTTCCTGCTTGTTGTCCGTCACCGGTCTCAAAGTTTACTTCCCGATACACAAGGGCCTGATGAAAAGTATCGCCGGGTATGTCAAGGCGGTGGATGGCGTGTCGCTGACGATTCGGCAGGGCAAGACGTTGACGCTGGTGGGAGAATCCGGCTGTGGCAAGACGACGGCCGGCAAGGGCATTCTGCAACTGATTCCCCCCTCCGCGGGTAGCGTACGTTACAACGGGCTTGAACTCGTGGGGATGGAACGCAAGCGATTACGAAAGATGCGCGCTGAACTCCAGCTCATCTTTCAGGATCCGTATTCGTCGCTCAACCCGCGAATGCGTATCGTAGATATCATTGAAGAGGGCATGAACGCCCTGGGCGTCGCAGGCGGCGGCGAAGTAAGTCATGCGGAGCATCATTCCACCGGCACGAAAGGAAGAGTGGATGCGCTACTGGAAAGTGTCGGGTTGCCGCCGGAAACTAAATGGCGTTATCCGCATGAGTTCTCTGGCGGTCAGCGCCAGCGTATCGCCATTGCCCGTGCTTTGGCGGTCAATCCCCGGTTGATCGTTTGCGACGAGCCTACCAGCGCGCTGGATGTATCGGTACAGGCGCAGATTCTAAATTTGCTGAAGGATTTGCAGAGCAGTCTGGGGCTGGCCTATTTATTCATCACCCATAATATCTCGGTGGTGGAGTATATCGCCGATGAAGTGGCGGTGATGTATCTGGGAAGGATTGTAGAACAGGGACGTGTGGATGAAGTATTGGATCATCCCAGGCATCCCTATACGCAGGCGTTGCTGTCGGCGGTACCTGTCATTGATCTCGCATCAAAGCGCCAAATCATCCACCTGCATGGGGATCTGCCTTCTCCAGCCAATCCGCCATCCGGCTGCCACTTTCATCCCCGTTGTCCCCACGTCATGCCGGTGTGTCGTGAGCATTACCCTGAAACAAGCGCATTCAGTTCGACGCATACGGCGCGGTGCTACCTTTACCCACAGGAACAAGACTCAGCATGAGGAATATTTGATGGCGGTCGATCAAGAAGTGGCGCGTCGCCGCACGTTTGCCATAATCTCACACCCGGATGCGGGGAAAACCACGCTGACGGAGAAGCTGTTGCTGTTTGCTGGCGCCATTCATATCGCCGGCAGCGTCAAGGCGCGAAAAGCGAGCCGTCATGCCACCTCGGACTGGATGGAGATCGAAAAGCAAAGGGGTATTTCAGTTGCCAGTTCCGTGATGCAGATGGAGTACCGGGGTTGCGTCATCAACCTGCTGGATACGCCGGGTCACCAGGATTTTTCCGAAGACACTTATCGCGTGCTGACTGCGGTAGACGCGGCGTTGATGGTGATCGATGCGGCCAATGGCGTGGAGGCCCAGACGTTGCGTCTGCTGGAAGTGTGCCGTGCGCGTAATACGCCCATCATCACTTTCGTGAACAAAATGGATCGCGAAGTACGTGAACCGCTAGACCTCATTGACGAAATCGAACGAACGTTGAACATGACGGCGGTGCCTTTTACCTGGCCGCTGGGCATGGGCCGTGGCTTTCATGGTGTATTCGACTTGCGACGCGACCGCATGCGCGTTTTTCGCCCAGGTGCGGATAGACTGGATGAGCAGGATGAAATCATTGAAGGTCTGAATAATCCCGAAATCGCGATACGTTTCGCGGCAAATGCCGCCCACGCTCAGCAGGAAATCGAATTGATACGTGGCGCCTCGCCAGAATTCAGTCACGCAGCTTTCCTTGCCGGCCTGCAGACCCCGGTATTTTTTGGCTCAGCCATCAACAATTTCGGCGTACGCGAGGTACTTGACGCACTGGTCGATCTGGCGCCGTCACCCGGATCGCGCCAAGCGCTGCAGCGCCAGGTGCACCCCGCGGAATCGATGTTTTCAGGCGTAGTGTTCAAGATTCAGGCGAACATGAATCCTGCCCACAGGGATCGCATCGCCTTCGTGCGGATCTGCTCGGGCCGCTTCGAGCGCGGAATGAATCTCAAGGTCGTGCGTAATGATAAGGATATCCGCACCAATGGCGTAGTATCCTTTCTCTCACAACGGCGAGAGTTGCTTGATACCGCCTACTCCGGCGATATCATCGGAATTCCAAATCATGGGACGTTACAACTGGGAGATACACTGACGCAAGGCGAGCGCTTGCAGTTTACGGGCTTGCCGTTTTTCGCACCTGAAATCTTCCAGACGGTGGAGATTGCTGACCCAATGCGTAGCAAGCAGCTCAAATTGGGGCTCACCCAGTTGGGTGAAGAGGGGGCGATCCAGGTATTTCGACCCCATGCCGGAGGTGCCTTGCTGTTGGGTGCTGTGGGCACATTGCAATTCGAAGTGGTGGCACACCGGCTCAAACATGAATATGGTGTAGACGCCCGTCTCGCTTCGGCAAAGTACCAGATGGCGCGCTGGGTCACGTCCGATAATTCGCGCGAACTGAAGCGATTCATCGACACCAACGCGCATCGGGTAGCCTACGATGCGGTAGATGCGCCCACTTTTCTGGCCTCATTCGGGGCGGAATTGAGTGTCGCTCAGGAGAGCTGGAAGTTTATTCAGTTCCATAGACTGCGAGAGCATGCAGGGCTGGTATTCCAGACCCATATGGATGGGTAATCCGCTATCGCTTATCATGTGGATGTTTTGAATGCCGCAAATCGCCTCAATGCGGAAATCAGCGTGGCGTCAGGATAGGTGTTTTGATTTATACTCGTCGCTCGACCTGAATCAGGTGGTTGGACCTTCTGTAGTGAACTCACCAGAAAGGTGAGGTTCAAGTGGGACAAAAAGTCATTGTGGGTCATGGCGCCGAGTTGAAAAATAAGTGAAAAATGAGCGGTCAACTGCCGGATTTGGGATTATGGCAACTTCAAAAAAGAAAAATACATCCGCTGGAAAAAGCGGGAATACGTGGTCGGGAAGGTTCGATGAGCCGGTTTCGGAGCTGGTGCAGCGTTACACCGCATCGGTTGGTTTTGACCGGAGGCTGGCGGAATACGATATCCAGGGATCGCTTGCTCACGCACAGATGCTCTCTGGCGCCGGCATTATCGATGCGGATGACTTTGCCGCCATCGAATCTGGCTTGAGCCAGATTCGCGACGAAATCCGCAATGGCGAGTTTGTCTGGCTCCTGGAACTGGAAGACGTGCATCTTAATATAGAGAAACGTCTCACCACACTGATCGGTGATGCCGGTAAGCGACTGCACACCGCGCGATCACGCAACGATCAGGTCGCCACCGACGTGCGGCTTTATTTGCGCGCCTCGATAGACGATATCATCGAGCTTATCCACAGTATGCAGCGCGCACTGCTGGACCTCGCCGAACAGCATGCGGATACCGTGATGCCAGGTTTCACTCATTTGCAGGTGGCACAGCCAGTTGTTTTCGGTCATCATCTCATGGCGTATTTTGAAATGCTGAAGCGCGATGTCGAACGACTATCCGATTGCAGGAGGCGCTTGAATAAACTGCCGCTGGGCGCGGCGGCGCTGGCGGGGACCAGTTATCCTATCAACCGCAAGGCGGTGACGCAACAATTGGGATTTGACGGTGTTTGCGAAAACTCGCTGGACGCGGTTTCCGACCGGGATTTTGCCATCGAATTTTGTGCCGGCGCGGCGCTGATCATGACGCATCTGTCGCGGTTATCCGAAGAATTGATTTTATGGATGAATCCATTGTTTGGCTTCATTGATCTGGCCGACCGGTTCTGTACCGGCTCATCCATCATGCCACAAAAAAAGAATCCGGACGTGCCGGAACTGGTGCGTGGCAAAACCGGGCGCGTCAACGGCCACCTGGTTGCGTTGCTGACGCTGATGAAAGGTCAGCCGCTCGCTTACAATAAAGATAACCAGGAAGACAAGGAGCCTCTTTTTGACACGGTGGATACGCTCACTGACACGCTGCGTATCTACGCCGACATGCTGACCGGTGTGCGCGTCAACCAGGATGCAATGCGCAATGCCGCGATGCGCGGTTACGCCACCGCTACCGATCTGGCCGATTACCTGACGAAAAAAGGGCTGCCTTTTCGCGAAGCACACGAGGCGGTGGCGCAAGCAGTGCGCTTCGCCGACAAGAGCGGCCGGGATCTGAGCGCACTTGCCCTCCCGGAATTGCAAAAATTCTCTCGGTTGATCGACAGCGATATTTACGCTGTGCTGACTCTGGAGGGCTCAATAAATAGCCGCAACCATATCGGCGGAACAGCGCCGGCGCAGGTGAGAGCAGCCATCAGGCGGGCAAGGAAATGGTTGTCCTGAAACGGTAACCCGGCATTCGTTTATGCTACCCTGGGCAGACATCACCGCACAAATTTCCATGTCCACCGGCCTCCCGTTCACTATGGAAAAAACCGCTTCCATTGGCGGCGGTTGCATCAACGAAACGCATCGGATTGAAGGCAACGGTCAGCAATTTTTCGTCAAACTGAACGATGCGAGCAGCTTGGCAATGTTCGAGGCGGAAGCGGCGGGCCTGCATGAAATTCACCGCTCCCGCACACTGCGCGTTCCAGTACCGGTTTGCTGGGGGGGAAACAAATCCAAGGCATGGCTGGTGCTGGAGTATCTGGAAATGGGTAACGTTTCCAGTAGTGGCGCCGCAGCCTTGGGAGCACGACTGGCTGCGATGCATCGTGTTTCTTCTAAAAAATTCGGATGGATGCGCGATAACACCATCGGCGCCACGCCGCAAATCAATAGCTATTCTTCCAACTGGATACGGTTCTGGCGCGAACAGCGTCTGGGCTATCAATTACAGCTTGCCCGAGTTAACGGCTACACTGAAAAATTGCAGACACAGGGTGAACAATTGCTGGCGCGGCTGGATTCTTTTTTTCCGGGAGCGGAGCCGGTTGCCTCACTATTGCACGGTGATTTGTGGAGTGGCAACTATAGTTTTGATCGTGCGGGGCAGCCGGTACTATTTGATCCGGCCGTATATTATGGCGATCGCGAGACGGATATTGCCATGACCGAACTTTTTGGAGGATTCCCCGCTACTTTTTATGCGGCTTACCGGGAAGCCTATCCACTCGATCCAGGCTACTCCACCCGCAAAACACTTTATAACCTCTATCACGTCCTAAATCATCTCAATCTGTTCGGTGGCGGGTATCTGCGCCAGGCGGAACAAATGACAGGCAGGTTGCTCGCCGAAATTCACTAAGCCGGAGGAATAGGACGGGCGCCGGCCTGAATTCCTGTGAACAGCGGCCACCGAAGAAGTGGATTCTCTCATCTGGGGGCACCACGAGTGTTGTTGGGAAGCCTCTCAATAACTCCCCGGGATGGGTGCAGCAACGCGCTTGGGAGGATCTCAGAGATCCTCAGGTCAAAACTCCAGCGGATCCACATCCAGTGTCCATCGCACCTTGTGTGCTGCAAGCCTCTCGAGTTTCGCCCGCCATACAGCGAGAAATTCCTGTAATTGCTTGCGCGAGCCGGATTGTATAAGCAGGTATGCGCGCTCCATTCCTCTTAACCGTGCCATTTGCGCCGGAACCGGATCGAATATCTCGACGTGCTTCGGCGCCTTCGCTATGGCCGCCGCCCTGGCAAGAAAATCCAGCGCGGCGGCAATCTGTAGCGCCTCTGCCCGCAATAAGGCCTGGTAGACATACGGTGGGAATCCCGCCGTCTTTCTTTCCGCCAGCAGTGTTTGCGCGAGTGAGTCATAATCGTGCCGCCGCAGCGCCTGATATAGCGGATGATCCGGAAATTCGGTTTGAATCAGCACCTGTCCCAAGATATTTGCGCGTCCGGCTCGGCCCGCTACCTGCATCAACTGAGCAAACAGGCGCTCTGACGCGCGAAAATCGGTACTGAATAGTGAAGCATCGGAATTCAAGATGCTTACCAGCGACAGATTTGGAAAATCATGTCCTTTCGCGAGAATTTGTGTCCCAACCAGAATATCCACACGTTGTTCCTGAATGTCTTTCAGTATTTTTTGCCACGCATTCTTTCGGCGCGTACTGTCGCGATCTATGCGTACAATTCGCGCCTCCGGGAAGCGCTCGGCCAACGCGGCTTCCACCCGCTGCGTGCCGTGGCCAAAGGGTGCGATATCCTGGTCGCCACATTCGGGGCAGAGGGAGGGGAAGCGCTCCTGGTGACCACAGTGGTGACATCGCAATTGTTTTTCACGCAGATGCACCACCAGACGGCTGGCGCAGCGATGACAGGTTGCCGTCCATGCGCATGACTTGCACAGCAGCACCGGTGCGTAACCACGCCGATTAATGAAAACCAGGCTTTGCTGATGTAGCGTGAGACACTTCTCCAGCGCCGCGATCAATGGCACGGAAAAGCCTTCTTTTGTTCTGGCGACGCGGGTATCGATACAACGTACAACTGGCAGTGCGGCATTCTTCACCGCGCGGGATGACAGGCACAATCTGAGGTAGCGGCCGCTCATTGCGTTGTAATAACTTTCAAGCGAAGGGGTGGCGGAACCAAGTATCACCGGCGCATTAGCATGCTTGGCGCGGAAGATTGCCACATCCCGCGCCGAATAGCGCAGGCCCTCTTGCTGTTTGAACGAAGTATCCTGCTCCTCATCCACAATGATCAGACCAAGTTTTGGCAGCGGCGTGAATACCGCCAGGCGCGTACCGAGTATTATTTTGGCTTCACCCTGCTGAGCCCGCAGCCAGGCATTCACGCGCTCACCAGGATTGAGTCCGCTGTGGAGACTGACCAGTTGTATGGCGGGAAAGCGCGCACGGAAGATTGCTTCCAGTTGTGGCGTTAGATTGATTTCAGGAACCAGCACCAGCGTTTGCCGTCCCTGACGCAACAGTAGTGAAATCAGCCGCAGGTATACCTCTGTTTTGCCGCTGCCGGTAATGCCGTGTAACAGCCAGGTGTTGAAGTCGTTTATTTTGGCGGCAATGTCATTGACGGCGCTCTCCTGGTCTGTGGTAAGGGCAGGGCCTGGCAAAGTTGTTTCAATAAGAGAAGCCGCAGTGGAGGGAAGAGAAGCCAATGTTTCCTCAACCCAGCGCAGTCTAATGAATTCCTTCAATACGGCGGGTGCGCGCCGCGAAAGCCATTTCACCTCCTCAATGCTCATTACGCCGGATTCTTTCAGTCCTGCCAGCAAACGATGCTTGACAATACTGCGGGCGGGAATGGCTGATAGGCCAATTGCGTGTCCTGCGGGGGTGAGGCGATATCGAGAGGCGGCGGCGGAGTCTGCCACAACGGGTTTAATACTGCGTAGCCTGCCGGGGAGACCGTTCATTACCACCTCACCCAGGGGATGATGATAGTAGGCGCTGCAAAATCGGAACAGATCGAGCAATGTCGCGGGCAGCGGGGGAATATCCCGGAATATATGGGTGGCATGCCTGAGTTTAAGGGAAGAAACCAGAGAGTGAGTAGCCACTTCCATAATCACCCCTATCACTTGCTTCTTTCCAAATGGAACGCACACACGGACGCCGATATCCTGTGCCGTTATGTCCAGCGCAAGATAGTCGAATAAAGTATTTACAGGAACGTCAAGCGCGACGCGAATGATAGACATCTTGAAATCGGATTTATAGGAAATTCGAGAACATTATCCCCTGAAAATCCGTGGCTGATTTGCTTTCTGCTGATTGGAGCGGCAACAATATTAACAGCGTTAATACGGATTCCCTTCAGGAGCCGATGTATGACATACGACTTATCATCCGGATTGGGGGTCGGCAGTCTGCGTTACGCACGCTATCCCTGGATAAGTTTTTAGAAAAAAACAGCGGCAGGCGTGCTTTGTAAACGATGCGTACGCACTGAGTAATATACATACTCAATCCTCTCCTGATTACATCTATCGCGTCGAGTTTCTTTACATATTTTGTTTCGTCAGCCTGAAGCTATGTTCAACCTGCTGATTTAAAATATTTCTAAATTCTGGCATGAGATATGCCTGCAATTGAAACGATGCGCGGTCTGTAATCGAAGTTGAATTGACATGCCAGTTCGTTTCGGAGGGAAAAGACATGGAATTTGCGCTGTCATTTTTCTTGAAAACTATAAGTTCACCCGCAGGCGAAGCAAGTGCTGAGCGGGTTAACTGGCGGGAGCTTACCCCCTGTTTGTCCGACAAACTGCTTGACTTGGCGCATCTTCGGGGATAGTCTTCACGGGGTTGTGGGTATGTAATGATTTAGTAATATAGCGGCGGCTTATTCTGACTGCG
>JBDSSX010000208.1:0-4896 GCA_039928555.1 Nitrosospira sp.
CGCATGATTCATTTGTCTGAAGATCTGCGTTGCCTCGTATGTCAGAACGAATCGCTGGCGGGTTCACGAGCGGACTTTGCCAACGACCTGCGGCGTGAAATCCGTGAACAGATGAAAGCAGATAAGAGCGACAAAGAGATTATCGATTTCCTGGTCGCCCGTTATGGCGATTTTGTGCTTTATCGCCCGCCGGTTAAATCCACAACGCTATTCTTATGGTTCGGTCCCTTCGTTTTTCTGGCAATTGGGGCGGTGCTGCTGGTTATTTATCTTAAACGCCGCGGCAGGCGGGTTGAAGAAGCGGTGCTATCCGAACATCAGCGCGAGCAGGCTGAAGCCTTGCTAAAGGAAGGCAAGGGTAACAACGCATGACATCATTTTGGGTTGTAGCCGGCATTTTTATTGTCGGTGCTCTGCTGTTCGTGCTTCCTACGTTGCTGAGAAAGAAAGATCATCAAGCTGGCGGGGCGCGCGACTCCACTAATATCAGTATCTATCGCGACCAGCTGGCCGACCTCGATAACGATTTACGCAGCGACATTCTGACACGTGAGCAATACGAGCAAAGCAAGCGGGAACTGCAACAGCGAATGCTGGAAGACATTCCCGAAGGAGGATCCATGACCACTGCTACATTGGTGACCGGCGGCAACCGTAATGTCGCGACCATCGCAATGGTAGTACTAGCGATACCGCTTCTGGCGATATCGCTTTATCTCTGGCTGGGCAATACACGAGCGCTTACTCCGCAGCCCGCTGTCGAGCAGATGCCCATGCCGGGCATGACGGACGAAGGAGGTCATCAAAATTTTTCGGCAGTACTGGAGAACCTGACCGCGCGTCTCGAGGAACAGCCGAATGATGTGGAAGGCTGGGTCATGCTGGGGAGAACTTATGCAATCATGCAGCGTTTCCCTGAAGCCAAGGCCGCCTATGAGAAGGCGATCGCCATGGTTCCGGATGATGCGGAACTCCTGACCGATTATGCTGATATTGTTGCGATGACGAACAATGGCAGCCTGATGGGACAACCTTTGGAACTGATCAATAAGGCGTTGCGTCTCGATCCCAGGAATCCCAAGGCGCTTGCATTGGCGGGCACCGCCGAATTTGAGCAAAAAAGATTCACTCAGGCGGCCGTATACTGGGAGCAGTTACTGGCGCTCGTCCCGCCGGAGTCTGATTTGGCACGATCTGTAAACAGCAGCATTGCCGAGGCAAGATCCCTGGCTTCAGGAAAAGGTAGCACGCTGGCAAGGATGGAAGATCGAGCGCCGGGCGGGCAGAATCCTCCCCCTGCCGGGAATAAGCCGGAGTCAGTCGCGGCTGCGGGGGCTGCCGGGACATCAGGCGGCGGCACGCTTTCCGGCAAAGTGACATTAGGCTCCGCTATGGCTGGCAAGGCATCCCCCAATGACAGCTTGTATGTTTTCGCTCGTGCTAAAGTGGGTCCGAGGGCACCGTTAGCGACGCTACGCCTGCAAGTCAAGGATTTACCGGCGACTTTCTCGCTGAACGACTCCATGGCCAGGTCTGGCGTGCAGCTATCCACTTTCCCCGATGAAGTGGTGGTAGGCGCCAGAATCTCAAAATCCGGATCGCCCATGCCACAAAGTGGCGACCTGCAAGGCCTCAGTCAACCCGTCAGGGTTGGCGCGAAAGGTATTGATGTGATAATTGATCAAACGTTACCCTAACAGCCTATTGGACTTAAAGACAATCGGCTACAGAAGCGTCTGACCGGTCCATATTTCGCCGCTTTTTCAGCCGATAGTGCATAAAATGTAGGGCGCTAATAAGCGAAGCGCATTACGCCGTATGAGAACCCGCTCAATACCATTGCCATGATTAGTTATCGTTGCGCCTTGGTATGTGCGCGGCGGCACATATTTCCTTATCACCCGTCTGCTGCAACGCCAGGATAATGACGTGAAGGACCCAAACTTAACGGGCACTTCATCCGGCGCAATGTGCTTCGCTTATTGGCGCCCTACCCCTCAATTTCCGAGGTGCTGAGGAACGGTAGATTAAAAATGACGAGATAGCTGCCAGGCAAGGCGCGAGGAGCTGCATAATCTTCCTATGCAACGACGAGCAACGCGGGAGCATGGCTCATCTAATGGGTCGTTAAAAATGACGAGATAGCCGCTAGGCGAGGCGCGAGGAGGCGCATAGTCTTCCTATGCAACGACGAGCAACGCGGCATGGCGGCTATCTCGTCATTTTTAATTAGCGAAGTTGGTGATTGACCCAAAGGGCGGCGGTAAACAACAGCAGCGCGCCCGCCTGGTGAGCCGCCGCCAGCGGTAGCGGAACAACCAGCAGCAAGGTGGCAATGCCGAGACTTATCTGCACCATCAGCATGATCAGTAGCAGATTGCAGGCAAGATGGGCCGAACCGGGAAGTGGCAGATTTTTGGATTTAAACCAGAAAATGGGAACCAGAATCGCCAGTGTCCAGGCAATCAAGCGATGATCGAATTGTACCGTCGCCATGTTATCAAAAAAATTGCGATACCATGGCTCCAGCATGAATATCTCGGGCGGAATAATGTAACCGTTCATCAATGGAAAGGTATTGTAGGCCAGCCCCGCATGGATACCGGCAACGAATCCTCCCGACAAAACCATTACAAAGATGAGTGCAGTAAGCCCGAGGGAAAAACGGTGCAAATCCCGCAATCTGATGTTTCCATGCGATATATCTGCAGGCAGCAGCAACCCTAGCGCCACCCGGAACATCGCGGCATAAATGACGAATGCAAGCCCTAAATGGGCTGTCAGCCGGTATTGGCTGACATGTGGATTGTCGACCAGACCGCTTTTTACCATATACCAGCCCATCGCGCCCTGCAGACCGCCCAGCACGAAAATCCCTGTCAGCTTCAGGCCCAATGGCCGGTCAATTCCTTTTCGGGCGAGGAAATATACAAATGGAATGAAAAAAACCAGCCCGATAACGCGCCCAAGCAGCCGGTGAAAATATTCCCACCAGAAAATTCCCTTGAATTCCTCCAGGCTCATACCGAGATTAACTTTTTGGTACTGAGGCGTCTGATGGTATTTCTCGAAAAGCACTTCCCAATCGCTTTGGCCGAGCGGAGGAATCGTGCCGACAATAGGTTGCCACTCGACGATGGAAAGCCCTGAATGGGTGAGCCGCGTTACACCGCCGACAACCACCATGGCAAATACCAGCGCACAGCAAATCAACAACCAGATGGCAATGGGTTTTTGCATGATAAAATAAATGATTTGCTATAAGCGGACGTTAATGATTTGTGGACAACTCGAAATCGGTCAGACTGCAACTCGCGGAAGGACTATTTCGCGCGCATCAGACGTTGCTTGTCACGCATCCACTCCTTCTGTTTCTCGGATTCGCGCTTGTCATGCTGCTTCTTGCCTTTGGCCAGACCTATTTCGAGTTTGATTTTGCCGGCCTTGTAGTGCATATCCAGCGGCACCAGCGTATAACCAGCGCGTTCAGCCTTGCCAATGAGCCGTTTGATTTCATCCGCGTGCAACAACAACTTGCGAGTACGGACCGGGTCCGGATTGATATGGGTGGATGCGGTCGGCAAAGGACTGATATGACAGCCAATGAGAAACAGTTCGCCATTACGGATTATGACATATGCTTCTTTTATCTGTACTCGTCCCGCGCGGATCGCTTTGACCTCCCAACCTTCGAAAACCACGCCGGTTTCATATTTTTCCTCGATAAAATAATCGTGAAAAGCTTTCTTATTCTGAACGATACTCATGTAGGAAGAAAAAAGGTGAGTTCCACGCGGGTTTCGTGTATTTTAACAGCTTTCAATACTGTCTCGGTGAATCAGGGCAGTTTATCTTATGGCTGATATAGAAAAATCAGTTCTGGTCGGTTATTCCGCAAGCCAGATGTTCGCGCTAGTCGACGCAGTCGAAGATTATCCTACCTTTCTGCCGTGGTGTGGCGGTTCATCCGTTAGCCATCAGAGTGAAAGCATTATCCATGCGACGATCATGATCAATTATCATCATATCAAGCACAGCTTCACTACCGAGAATACCCGGCACCCACCCGAATTGATTAACATTACACTGCTGGACGGACCCTTTCAAAACCTGGATGGCCACTGGCGTTTCATTCCTCTGGCGGAAAATGCCTGCAAGATAGAGTTTCGCTTACATTACACGTTCTCGCACATATTTCTGGAGAAGCTGGTAGGGCCGGTATTTTTCATTATCGCCAACAGCTTTGTGGAAGCGTTTATCGGGCGTGCAGAACAGGTTTATGGACATTCATGAACACACAATAGAGATCGAAGTCGTTTATGCATTGCCGGACAATCAGCTCGTGCGACAGTTGAGTCTGCCGGTTGGAGCAACAGCGCGGCAAGCAGTGGAGCTTTCCGGAATCATCAACCTATTTCCGGAAATTGATCTCTCACGGAACAAGCTGGGCATATTTGGCAAATTGGTCAAACCCGATGCGATTCTGCGTGATGGTGATCGTGTGGAAATTTATCGGCCATTGTTCGCCGATCCCGGAGAGGCTCGCAGAAAACGCGCGGAAGATTTCAAGGCGATGAAGAAGAATAGCGATGCACGCCCGAGTGCGCCTGCAAAGAGTGCGGATAGGCAATATCCTCGCTGACGGCATGCGAACTATCCGATTCCAGCGCGTGATCCTTTCTCATGATTTTTTCTCGCCTTGATCTTCACCTTTATGGCAAATTCGCTAGAGGGCGGACTCAGGATTACAAATCATCATGATCGGGGTCCCCGCAACCCCCCCGTGTTTCGCTATAATGCCGCTTTGTGAAGGATCAATATCATGCGACTGGTTGAAAAAGCCCTGACCTTTGACGATGTTTTACTGCTTCCCGCCCACTCCGTGGTTTTGCCACG
>JBDSSX010000209.1:0-3093 GCA_039928555.1 Nitrosospira sp.
CCTGAACGACCTGACATGTATCCACATACTCAATTTCTTGACTATCATCGTCGCGAAATCTTCAAAGGTTAGAAAGTTTCCCTGTCAGGCTCCCGACAGATTGCGCATCAATCGCAGATCGCTCTCAAGGGTCTCGGGTTGGCCAATCTCGATCTTGGCAAAATCTGGATGCATAGGATTGAGCAACAGATTCCGCTCCGCTGGGACTACCGTGCTGGGAACTTCCAAAACGCAATACTTGGCATCGCGCAGCCATTGGCTGCCAATATCTTGAAGAACCTCGCGGCCTTCGAGGCTACGCCAATCCGCCGGGAGTTGCCTGGAGTCGATCTCCAGCCTCGTAACATCATCAGGAATCTCAGCGGGAATTAGCAGGTAGTGCGCGCGTAAGGGTTTATCTTGAACCAGCATTTCGAGAAGGGCTAATGATCTGCTCTGAGCGGCATACACGACCGATTCACCCTTGCGGTTCCAGCGGCCCCCGAACAAGCGCGCGCCCTCGCCAGAAAAAGCCGATGCGGCAAAGCGCTGAGTGGCAATGCGCCACACTGTCTCCGTCACGCAAAGATGCCATGTTCAATCCGGCCCAGCGTGTCCATCACGGAGCCTGCCCCAAGATCAGTGTCCAGCATGGACAGCGGTGTCGCGCCACCAAGACTGGCATTGGGTGATTTGATCCAATCCAGCGCCGCCGGACCCTCTTCAAACACTTCGGCAGCGCGCTCCACAATCCGTGCCAGCCGCAATAACTTGCCTGATTCTTCACGGTTGAGTACCCCTTCCTTTTTTCGTCGAACCAGTGTGCGCTCGGGAATATCCAGCGCGCGGGAAAGCTCGATCTGCCGCAAGTTTACCAACTGAATGACGGCATCAATCGCCGGGGCTGGGATGCCTTTACGCACCAAGTCAATCCATTCGACCGCAGAGCGCGGACGGGCGCGCAGCACCCGTTCACCGCCAAGGACGCTGGAGGCGGAAAAGGACTTGCCAGCGATGGGTGGTGAAAAAGAAGTCATAGCGCTCTCCGTTTGAGTAGGTGCCCGCCATATGGCTTTTAGTGTATACAAATTTGGCGATTCAGTACAGCTTCCTCTTGCGCCAACAGCGAAAAATAATGAGCTTGAATAAAGTAAATCAACCATTCACACATATCTGACAACACATTGCGCATAGCAGTTTGCTATCGGTGAACGCCATCGGCATCACTTCGCCTTAAACACATCAGCCAGAAAACCCTTGGTCTCTTCCCACGAAGCCTTGTCCGCTGCCACATCATAAGCGAGCGGCAAATTGAATTTGCGCCCATATTCATCCGCAGCTGGATTGGTAAAGCTGTGCTTGACGCCGGCAAAAATCACCGCCTTGTAATTTACCCCGGCTTTCTCCATTTCCTGCCTGAACGCCATGACCTGCTCAGCCGGAATCATGGGATCGTCGGTGCCGGTAAAGGAAATAATTTTCGCTCTCACCTTGCCCGGTTGCGCCGGTATTTCCGTTGCCAATCCACCGTGAAAACTCGCCACGCCTTTCAAATCCTCGCCCAGGCGAGCCATTTGGAGTGCCACGCTGCCACCGAAGCAATAACCCAGCGCGGCGATATTTTCGGCGTCCACATTCTTCTGTTGCCTTAGTAACTTCATTGCCGATTCAAAACGCGCTTTTGCCAAAGGCAAATTCGTAGCCAGCTCGGCCGAAAATCTTGCGGCCTCATCCGGATGGTGAGCCTGCTTGCCATCACCGTACATATCCAGTGCCAGTGCGACATAACCCATCTCCGCTAACATCATCGCGCGTTTCCGCGCATAGTCGTTGTGACCCCACCATTCATGAACCACCAATACACCAGGCCGCCTGCCTTCGATTGCGTCGTCATAGGCAATGTAGCCTTTCAGAATGGTACCACCGGCGGTATAAGTTACCTCCTTGCCCTGCACGGTGGCTTGCACGAGCGAACTGCCGAATAACAACGTAGCGAATAGCAGAATATTCTTCATCGTAACCTTTGATTGAGTAGCTGGATAAATCCGTCTCAAAGAATTTAATAGCTCTGAGTCATCCACTAGAATGAACAACTGCGAAGCTTACGCCTTATCGTCACCGGGAAAATATACCGGGATCCCCCGCATATTCCCCGACTCCAGGTCCCCCTGCGAATCCTTATTATTAAAGGATTACCGTCGATATCTCCGATATCTCGTTTTCTCACCTGTAAGATTTTACAGCTATTTAAAGTTTTCGTTTTGTAGTCTCATCACTTCTATTATCAACCAGCGCTAACGACGGAAGTAGGGTTCCCCGCATAGCGCGAAAATAGATCACCAGGCAATTGTGGCGGTCCATTAATCAGGATATGAAGATCTTAATATCCGGATGAGTTCGGGAGCGACTCGCGATACGGGTATGGAGCATGAGCAGATCAACCTTCTCATCCGATTTTTAATACTGAGCGATCTCGAAAAACATCTGCTTCACCATGGGGTGGCAACAAAAAAAAGCGACATCTATCATGGATACAAAAGTCATATTCTTGCGTGTACTCGATAAACGGGGCACGCAGCACTCTTTGGCCATAAATGGCCGGTAAAGCGGTTATACCTTATCCTTTTTCATGCGGGCAAGGATGTTCAATCAATATATTGTTTTCATTCTGGATGGTCAACGCTATGCACTGCATCTGTCTGCGGTGGACAGAGTGGTGCGTATGGTCCATGTCACTCCGCTGTCAAGTGCACCGGACATCGTGCTCGGCGTAGTCAATATACAAGGCCGAATCGTCCCGGTCATTAATATCCGGCAGCGTTTTAATTTGCCAAAACGAGGAGTCACCCTGAACGACCGGCTTATTTTTGCACACACGAAACGGCGCCCCGTAGCGTTGGTAGCGGATGCGGTTACGGAAATTCTCGAATGCTCTGATGGGAGTCAGCTCTCGGCAGAAAGTATTCTTCCGGAAGTCAAATATCTGGAAGGCATTATCAAATTTAAAGATGGTCTGATCCTGATCCAGGATCTGGATAAATTTCTTTCTCTGGAAGAAGAAAACACCTTGGATTTGGCACTGGATACTGCTTGAAGCCAAATATGCAATTCACG
>JBDSSX010000210.1:0-4269 GCA_039928555.1 Nitrosospira sp.
TTGCTGGTCATGTTGATAATGAAAGCGCGGTCAATCTTCAAGACGTTGACGGGCAATTTGGCAATATAACTGAGCGAGGAATAGCCGGTACCGAAATCATCTATCGCGACCTCGATATCCATATCGCGAATGATCCTGAGCTTTTGGATATTGGCTTCTATGTCCTGCATGATTACACTCTCGGTTATCTCAAGTTCCAGCCCGATCGTCACGTTCTTGGCGCCGTTTATCACACTTGCTACCATGCTGACAAAATCTTTCTGCCGTAATTGAATTGGCGAGACATTGACGGCAACCTTGGGTGGATTGAGTCCCATGGCCTGCCATTTCTTGGAATCCGATATCGCTTTGCTCAATGCCCACCGTCCAGCCTCGAGAATCATTCTTGTTTCTTCGAGCAGGGGAATAAAGCTTAACGGCGGTACAAGGCCGTTGTCGGGGTCCTTCCACCGCATCAATGCCTCAAGCCCGCTGATTTGGCCGCTTACCAGATCAATTTTCGGCTGATAGTGCAGTACGAGCTGTTCCTCCTCAATTGCCCGGCGCAACTTTGTCTCAAGCTTCAGTTTTTCGGTGACCCGGGCATTGAATTCCGGAGCGTAGAAGAGGTGCTTGTCGTAAGACAATTTGGCCTTTTTCAGCGCTGTTTCAGCGTTACGTAAAAGGGTATCCGTATCCCGGCCGTCGGCAGGATAAGACGATGTCCCTGCTCTGGCGGAAACGCGTAGCTCGTGTTCGCCGATCAGGAAAGGTTGATCCTGGATCCCGAACAGAACTTTCTCCAGAACATGAGCAATGCCTGTGCTTTCTTCTCCGTGCTTTATGGCGATGGCAAAGTAATCCGCCGAAAGATGGGCCAGAATATCTGTTTCATAAAGTAGCTGCTTCAGTCGTTTTCCCAGTTGACGCAGCAGACTGTCTCCGGCCTGATGGCCAAGAGACTCATTAATATTGCTGAACCGTTCGAGGTCGAGAATAATTACCGAAAGTATCTCGTGATCGTGATGTATGGTGCTGATTCGCTGATCGACCCGGTCCACAAACAACGCACGGTTCGGCAGATCGGTTACGGCATCGAAAAATGCAAGATAGTTGATACGTTCCTCTTTTTTCAGGTGATCCATGGCAAACGAAATATCGCCCGCCATCTCGGTCAACAAGGCCATTTCCTCCTCGTCGAAGAATCCTGTTTCCGGTGCATAGAGTACGAATATACCGGCTAGATGGCTATCCAGGATGAGGGGCAGCACCACCTCGGAACGATAGCCCCGGTCTAACGCTGCGGTATGCCAGGTACGCGTGTTCTCGGGGGTGATAAGGGTAAGATCATTGCAAATTGCCGGTTTGACCCACTTGATCGCCTCTGCAATCAACCAGGAATTTCCAGGAGAATCAATAACATTAGTCAGGTTGATCTGTGACAGATAGCCGTCATCGCGGCCAGCCTTCGCCATGGGTGTGATATTTTGTGTATCGGCGTGAAATATTCCGATCCAGGTAAACACAAACTGGCCGTGATCCACTGCGATACGGCATGCCTTGTCGAAAAGTTCTTGTCTTCCCCGGACGCGCACGATAGTGGTGTTGATGCCGCTCAATACGCTGTAAATCCGGTTGAGCCGGACAATTCTGGCCTCATATTCCTTACGCTGGGAGATTTCCGCAGTGAGCGCTGTCGTGCGCTCCTCCACCAGTTGTTCCATGTGCTCATGCAACCGGGCGCGTTCCAGCGCAATACTTACCTGGTGTCCAACTCCATACAATGTTTCCAGCTCATTGTCCGTGAACAGATCTTGTTTCGTCCCGATCAGATTCATGATGCCGCGGCTCTGATTATTGATCCGTAACGGCACGCTGGCATGGCGACGAAGGCTCGGCGTGTCGTTTCCAACCTGCATAACTCGCGTGCATTGGTCAATATTGATCGCATGGCCTAGACCTTCAGTGAGAAAAAGGCGTTGACATTCACACACATCCTCCATCGTCTCTGCAACCAGCAATGAGGCAGGAATGTTGCGCGTAGCCGCCACCCGGAAGCCGTTATCATCACAAAGGTAAAGCCATCCCGCTTCGATCCCGGGCAGTTCCATCGCGTGTTCAAGCGCCTTCTCGCATACCTCGTGCTGGCTTACCGCCTGGTTCAGGCCTTCCGCGATCCGGTAAAGTCCGGTAAGCAAATGATTCGAGTGTGCCAGTTCAAGTTGCCGTGCATGGAGTTCCTTATTGATGTGGACCGCGCCCTCATAGATCGAAATCAGTAGATCGACAATCTGCTGGCGTTCGGCAGTGATGAAATGTTTCTGTCCGCCGAGATAAATCTCCATTCCCATCTGCATCTTCTGGTTTTTGCGCAGTTCATGGTTTATCAACAGATAGTCGATGCGGGCGAGCAGATATTGATCTTCGTACGGCTTGCGGATGAAATTGTCGGCGCCGCATTCCAGTCCCTTCATGATGTCCCGGATATCCGAGAGCGAAGTGAGAAGGATCATGGGAATGTCCTTCAGTTGTTCATCGCGCTTGATTTCGCCGCATAGCATAAACCCATCCATCTCGGGCATCATCACATCACTGATAATCAATGTCGGCTTTTGCCGCCGAGCCGCCGCGAGGGCCTCTTTGCCGTTGGGCACGGCCATGACTATATAGCCGTGCTCCTCCAGCAGGTATCGCAGTCTTTCCGCCTGGGTTGGGCTGTCTTCCGCGAGGAGAATCTCGACATTACTGGCGTTAAATTTTTTTGATGTCATTGATCACGCTCAAATGTTTTCCTTGATGGTTCACTAGATTTGTTAGTGTCGCGGCGATTTTCTCCAGTGGCAGTACGAGCATTGCGGCGTCCAGCTTGACAGCCTCGCCCGGCATGCCGTTTACGATAGAACTATCCCTGTCCTGGGCGAAAGTAATTGCACCCGATTCCTTCAGCAGCCGCAACTCGTTGGCGCCATCACGGCCCATTCCTGTCAGCAGTCCGGCGACGGCATCGCAGCCGTAGACTTCGGCGACCGCGCGGAAAAGATAGGAAACCGAAGGCCTTAAACCATTTTCCAATTCATCCTTCGTCAAGGCAATCCTTCCTCCGCGTTCCACCTTCATTTGGTATTCATCGGGCGCTATGTGGACGTGGCCGGGTAGCAGAAGCTCACCATGAGTGGCAACATGAACCGGCAGACTGGATGAATTTGACAGCCACCGGACGAATCCCCCTACGAAGCCTGCCGCCATGTGCTGGACGATTAGGATGGGTACGGGAAAATTCCTTGGAAGCGCCGTCAGGATAGTTTCGATCGCAGATGGGCCACCGGTCGAGGCTCCCAGGGCAACAACTCTGATTTGAGCCGATTCACGGATCAGACCCATGTTGGCCGGCCGTAAAGTAGGTACCGCCGTTCGCATGTGCGACCAGCGCCGCACCACTTTGACTTCCGACATCAGCTTTATTGTCTGTACCATATTCCGAGCCATGGTCTGATGATCCACATGGCCAATACCAGCCGGGCGGCGCAGCACTGCCAAGGCGCCAGCATCCATCGCATCGAATGTCGTTGCGACCTCATGGGTATTCTCGCTGCCGCTGACGATGACAATGGGAGTCGGATTCGTTTCCATGATGAGACGTGTGGTTTCCAGTCCGTTCAGTTTCGGCATGTGAATGTCCATGGTGATTACGTCAGGACGATAGCGCCGCACAAGGTCGAGGGCTTCCTCGCCGTCATGTGCCGTTGCAATAACCGTAATGTCAGGATCCGAGCTGAGAATGTGAATAAGGAATTCACGTACGACGGGTGAGTCTTCCACTACCAGAACGTTGATCATCCTAAATCCATAGTGAACTCACCAGAAAGGTGAGGATTAAGGGATACAGAAAGTCTTTGTAGGTCATGTTGCCAAGAAAAAATGAGCGGTCAGCCATCGATTTCAGGATCATGGGAAGGAACTCATGACGGGATGCCGATAAGGCGCTGGACGGTCTCCAGCAGATTGCTCTGATCGAAGCTGCTCTTCACGATATAAGCATTGGCACCCGCATCAATCCCGCGCTCACGGTGATCGCGGGATTCCAATGCTGTCACCAGTACTACCGGTAATCCTGTAAATTGCTTGTCGGTACGTATTTTGGCGGTGAGACCAAAACCGTCCATACGCGGCATTTCTACATCGGAGACCACCAGATCGAACGTACCCGTTTTGAGCGTGGTGTAGCCGTCAACCCCATCCACGGCGGTACTGACACGATAGCCCGCTGATTCCAGGATATTTTTGAGCAGT
>JBDSSX010000211.1:0-12523 GCA_039928555.1 Nitrosospira sp.
AAAGCTGTTCGAGCCTGTTCATCCAATTCATCATCCTCCAGGTTGGCCTGAATCCGGGAAACCCGGCTTGACGATATATTCACCATACCCGCCACCTTTGAGGCCTGGATTCGCAAATCAAGATTAACTACGGGATGCCGGTTACCGTCCGGTTTATGAAGTCCGCAATGGCAAACTATTTTTGATGGCTTCAGCCGGCAAGTCCTAGCTTATATAAGGTGGCTGCTAAACGCCAGCGGATTTAATTGTCGGCGAACCCTTAAAATCTCCCGGAACCTGGACCGTGAAGCCTTCGGTTCGCCAAAGGCTCCGCCATCAGGAAATATGCTGAAAGCCAACGTTACAGCGCTACCTGCAAACTAAACTGGCCCTGGAATATGTAGAAAATGAAAAAACGTCGTTATCAAATTTTGCGGCAGATGGGTTGGTTCAATGTCACTCTTTACGCGCTCAACAGTTTTCTGGGCATGGTTTCTAAACGAGGCCTGCGCCTATACAGATATTACCTGATCGCCCAGCCGGTGGCGAAGACAACGTTACTTCCGCCGGGGAGAGGCAAGAAGATAGAGGTGCGGTTAACCTGTGAGCAAGACGAAGTTGTCGGGCAGTTCCCCCGGCCTGCCGCTGTGATCCGGGCACGATTCGAGCAAGAGGCAACCTGCCTCGCGGCTTTCAAAGAGAAGCGGTTTATCGGCTTCCTGTGGCTATTATTGGGGGGCTACCAGGAAGATGAGGTGCGCGCGCGGTTTATCCCCCTGCCTGTGGGGCGGGCGGCTTGGGATTTCGATGTCTATGTGGCGCCCGACTCCCGTTTGGGATTGGCTTTTCCGCGCTTATGGGATGAGGCGAATTGCTTCCTTGGCAAAAATAATGTTCAATGGACGTGTAGCCGGATTTCCGCATTCAATGCCGGCTCACTGGCCTCCCATGCGCGCCTTGGGACGCTATCCATGGGTAGCGCAATTTTTTTATGCGCGGGCCGGTGGCAAGTCACGTTGGCTTCCATACTCCCTTATTTTCATCTATCCTCTCACCCCAGTTCATTTCCAGAGTTTCGCCTCAACACCGACAGGCTCGAAAACATCGCTTTCGCCCCACCAGATAAAACAACCACGGAGTAATCATGCGGCACCTTGAAGAAGTAAGAAATATATTATCCGATGTGCTGAGCCTCGGCGAGCTAAAGAATTCTCTCAACGAAGATTCTGTTCTGCTGGGAAACGTTTCTGAACTGGATTCGATGGCGGTTGTTAACGTGATCACCGCACTCGAAGAACACTTTGATATCACAGTGGACGATGATGAGATCAGTGCCGGGACTTTCGAGACTCTTGGCACGTTGACCCGCTTTGTCGAGCAGAAATTGGCTGAATGAGGGGGTTTCCGAAATCTCTCCCCGCCGAGTCTTTTTTTCTGAAAACGGGGTCCGGGGAGCGATTTTGTCTTTATCACGGTCCCCATCCCGGCAAAAAATGCCGCGGGGTATTTATCTATGTTCATCCGTTTGGCGACGAAATGAACAAATCCCGGCGGATGGCCGCGATTCAGGCACGGGCTCTTGCCGCAATGGGTTTTGGCGTATTGCAGATGGATCTTTTGGGGTGTGGGGATAGCAGCGGCGAATTCGCGGATGCGCGCTGGAATATCTGGAAACAGGACTTGGCCATTGCGAGGAATTGGCTGGAGAACAGAGTTACGGCCCCAGTCAGCCTTTGGGGTCTGCGCCTGGGTGCGCTGCTCGCACTGGATTTCGCCAGAAGTTCGGAAAATGCTATTGATCGTATCATTCTGTGGCAACCGGTAACTAGCGGCGAATCTTTCCTGACCCAGTTTTTGCGCCTCCGGCTGGCTAACGAAATGCTGTCAAGTAGCGACGGAACTCAAAAAGTGTCTGGAACAAATGCAATGCGCAATTCGCTGGCAAATGGAGAAATACTTGAAGTGGCTGGTTATGAACTCGCACCGGATCTGGCCGTTGCTATTGACAGCCTGAAAGCGGCTGAACTCATTGTAACGAAGATTCCGGTTCACTGGTTCGAGATCGTAGCCGAGCCGGGACGCGCCATCACCCCCGCTGGAGCCAAGGTGATAAGCGTGTGGAAACGGAATGAAGTCAACCTGCATTTACACCTTGTACCTTGCCTGCCATTTTGGGCAACGCAAGAGATTTCGGAATGTGCTGAACTGGTGTCGGCTACGACAAACATTTTTGCTGAAGAGTCCCCATGAATTTCGGGGAACGTGCCGTCGCCTTTCCATGCAACGATTCCTCGTTGTACGGAATTTTGAGTTTGCCAGAGTCGGCTCTTTCCAGAGGTGTGCTGATTGTAGTGGGTGGGCCACAATATCGGGTGGGAAGCCATCGCCAATTCACATTGCTTGCTCGCCATCTCGCCGCACATGGCGTGCCTGTCTTGCGCTTTGATTACCGGGGGATGGGGGATAGCGAAGGAGATATTAGAACATTTGAAGATTTGGAAGAGGACCTGCGCTGCGCAATAGACAGTTTTTTTGAAGAAATGCCCGCCCTCAATGACTTGGTAATTTGGGGATTATGCGATGCGGCATCCGCCGCACTTTTCTATGCATACCGCGATCGGCGTGTAACCGGACTGGTGTTGCTGAATCCGTGGGTAAGAACGCAGGAAGGGGCCGCCAGGGCTTATCTGAAGCATTATTATGCCGTCCGGCTTTTTGAGCCGGAATTCTGGAGCAAGATACGGCGCGGTAGCTTTAATTATGCCGCCGCAGGGCGGTCATTTTTAAAGATTATCGGCGAAGTCTTCGCAGGAAAAAAAGAAACTGCGGCCATGGAAGGTGCGGCTTGCGATATTTCGTGCGATCCTGCTCTCTTGCCGGAACGGATGTTTCAAAGCCTTAGCCATTTTGAGGGAAAGGTACTCCTGATTATAAGCGGCAATGATCTCACCGCTCAGGAGTTTTCGGATCTGGTCAGAAGCTCACGTGCGTGGCAACAATTACTGGCGTCCCCACAAGTGTCCCGGTTCGACTTACCGGAGGCCAATCATACCTTCTCCCGGCGCGAGTGGCGTGATCAGGTCGCTGCTTGGACAACGGCGTGGGTTCAATCATGGTGAAGCGCGTTCTAATGATCGCATTTCATTATCCGCCCATGCGCGGGAGCAGCAGCATCCAGCGGACCCTGAAATTCTCTCAGTATCTGCCGGAATTTGATTGGAAACCAATAGTACTGACAGCTCATCCCAGAGCATATTCAAGCACCGGCAATGATCAAATCACCGATATTTCCAAACAGGTAGCCGTGTATCGGGCCTTTGCCCTGGATACTTCCAGGCACTTGTCATTTAATGGACGTTACCCCGGTTTATTTGCGCTGCCGGATCGCTGGATTTCCTGGTGGCTCGGTGCCGTTCCCATGGGTTTGTATCTAATTCGAAAATACCGTCCTGACGTCATCTGGTCCACTTATCCGCTCGCGACAGCTCATTTGATCGGATTCAGCTTGTCCCGTTTGACCGGGCTTCCCTGGGTGGCCGATCTCAGGGATCCCATGACCGATGTGGATTATCCACCCAATCCGCGCACCCGCCGGCTATACCAGTGGATAGAAGAAAAAACGATCACCCATTGCACCCGCGCAGTCCTCACTACGCCAGGGGCAATAAGCGACTATAAAACAAGATTTCCGCAAACCCCTCCTTCCCGATTCCACCTCATCGAGAATGGGTATGATGAAGATAATTTTACGGAGGCCGAGGCAAACGTCGTAAAGGAGGGCAAAGAAAACCAACCCTTCGTTCTGGTGCATAGCGGGGTTATTTATCCATCCGAACGTGACCCAGTGCAACTCTTTGAAGCTTTGGCAACGCTGTCCCGACAGGAGGTAATTTCTCACACCAGCCTTAACGTAATCCTGCGGGCCACGGCGCACGATGAGTACCTTCGCCGGCTAATAGACCAATATGATATTGGCGACATTGTTTCACTCGCGCCACCGATACCCTACCGGGACGCGTTATCGGAGATGTTGGCTGCGGACGGCCTGCTGATTCTCCAGGCATCCAATTGCAATAACCAGATCCCGGCGAAACTCTATGAGTATCTGCGTGCTCGCCGCCCTATCCTGGCTCTGACAGACCCGGCTGGAAATACTGCCGCGGCGCTGATAAACGCGGGGATTGACACAATAGCCCGCCTGGATTCCAAAACCGATATCATGCAGGAACTGCTACGTTTTCTGGCATTGGCCAAGGCCCATGTAGCACCGATTGCATCAATGGAGAAGGTGCTGGCGAACTCGCGCAAATCGAGGGCCAGGGAACTGGGCAATCTCCTTGACAAGGTGACTCAGGAACCGTGATATGGGCCTCGCGCGAACGAGTGAAGATGGGTATCAGCGACACCATGGTACGCAATATATGGAAGGCCAATGGGCCCCGAACCCCACAGCGGTCGGAAGGCAAATTTCCACCCCACCTATTGGATCAGCTCATTTCGGCATTACTTCCGTGATAATATTGTTGTCAAATCAATTTCCTAAGACACTGCTGGATTAGAATAATCATTTGCTGTTATCCTTTATCTACTTGAATAGTAGATTCGCTGATAGCTAACTGCATCGTTGTTCCTTACTCGACAAATGCTTCAGAAATTAACCCGCCTTCTTAAAGAATTCGGTTTTTTTGCTGGCTTGTTATATACGATCGATCGCGTCCTTGCCGCGATCTCGCCAAGCCTGCGGCTGTATTTCTATGAGATTATGGTCCAGCCGATTCCTGAAGAGCCGCTTATTCCAGCTCGCCTGACTAAAAATCTGGAAATTCGTGAGATCAAACGAGGCGATCCGGAAGTTGATCTTATGCCGGCGCGGGCTGATATAAAGGAGGCTCGTTTCAGACAAAATGCGATCTGTCTCGGTGCATTCCAGAAAGGCAGGTTTATCGGATATATGTGGTTTTGTTCGTATGCTTACGAGGAAGATGAGGTTCGCTGCACCTTCCTGTTATCGCCTGTAGACGAGGCAGTCTTCGATTTCGATTTTTATCTTTTTCCGGAACACCGTATGGGTCTTGGATTTATCGGAATGTGGAGTGGAGCTAATAAATTCCTGAACAACCGAGGGATAAAATATACATTTAGCCGCCTCACCCGATTCAACCTCGCTTCGCGGCGGGCGCACAATCATCTTGGTTGGAAATGTATCGGCCGTACCTTATTCTTGCAGGCCTGGCGCTTGCAGGTCATGGTCGCCACAATTTTTCCCTACTTCCACCTGTCATTTAGCAAGTCCGGACGTGTTCAGCTAAAATTATGTCCTGATGCCCTGTTAATGCGGTGACCGATGGACTAATCATGATGAGATTCCGGCGAAAAAGGGTTTATTGTCTGGCACAATATCTTGCCGCTCAGCGGCAATTATCGGGCGACCTGACAGGTCGCGAGTTTTTCGGCAATGATGCATAGGGGAGAAACGTGAAAATGGCAACAGAGTTAGAAATTCTGTGCGACTACATCCGGACGGAAATGGGGCATGACGGGAACCTTGATCCCGACGTCGATCTCCTGGAAGCAAAGATCCTGGATTCCTTCAATATCGTGGAACTTGCTGTGTTCATTCAAGAGCGATTTCAAATTGAACTGGAGGCGGAAGACGTGGTGCGAACCAACCTCTCCACGCTGTCCAGCATGATTTCACTGATCAAAATGCGGAGAATCGCGGAAAATCATCAAAACTAATAATATGACGCGTACTTGATGGCACTTCCCATTTTCCTCGGGCATGCATTAATCAGGAACATAGAGAAACCGGATTAAATTGTACCGAACTTTTGGCGCAGATACGTATTGCCTAAAAATTGGCCCGTGGCGAATCAGAGCAGGAGAATTAAATGTCCAGATCCATACCCAGATTTCTTATCGACGTAGCAGAGCGGCTGCCCGAAAAGATCGCTATTGTTTCCAAAACCACATCAATCACGTTTTCGCGCCTCCACACCGAAGCATTAGCCACGGCTGAGTGTCTGCGCGAACTCGGTATTCAACCGGGCGACCGAGTCGGTATCTGCATGGAGAAATCAATAGACCAAATACTGGTCATCCTTGGTGTCCTGTGTGCCAATGCCGTCGTAGTTCCAATTTTACCACGTCTAAAGCAGCCGAATATTCGCCACATCATTGAGAATTCGGGCATGGTAGCCATGGTCACCGATTCCGAGAGACTGAAAGAAGTGTCCGAGTTCGCCGACGTGGTCAAACTGATCACGGGTCATGGAGAAATTGACGAGAATTGGCCAAATATTGCGTATATGCGCCGTTATCTCCAGTCCCGCATGATTTTCGACCGTATTGGCCTGGATAACGCCGCTATCATCTACTCTTCAGGTTCAACCGGACGCCCGAAAGGTATTCTGATTGCGCACCGAAATCTCGTAGATGGCGCTGACATCGTGGCGGAATATTTGCACACGACGCAAGAGGATCGTATCGGCTGCGTGCTATCGTTCAATTTCGATTATGGCTTGAATCAAATCTGGCAGACCCTCCGTAAGGGCGCGACCTTGTATCTGTATGATTTTGCCTTGCCTAATGATTTATTTTCACTTCTGGCGAAAGACTCAATTACCGCGCTTCCGGTGATGCCGGTCATCATCAGCAAGATGTTCGATAAACGCCTGAAAACAGGGGCGCCTTCTTACGATTTTTCCGCACTTCGTTATGTGTGTTCCACAGGCGGGCGCCTGTCAGAGGGAATGCTGACAGATCTTAAATCCGCGTTTCCGAAAGTGAAAATCTACTCGATGTTTGGGTTGACGGAGGCCTTTCGCTCCACTTATTTGCCCCCGGACAAGCTGGACAGTCATCCAACTTCCATTGGTAAAGCCATCCCGGATTGCCAGGTCATGGTCATGGATGAGAATGGCGAGGAATGCGCACCGAATGTAGTTGGCGAACTGGTTCATCGTGGAGCAACCGTTTCCAAGGGTTATTGGCGTGATCCGGAAAGTACGGCAAAAGTTTTTCGCAGCCATCCAAAATTTCCAGGTGAAACATTGGTGTTCAGCGGCGACAAAGTAATTCGAGATGAAGACGGGTATCTGTACTTCGTTGCCCGTGGCGACGAAATGATCAAGACCAAGGGATTCCGGGTCAGCCCGACCGAAGTGGAAATTGAAGTGGTTCGTCACCCGGATGTCGTGGATGCGATTGCGTTTGCTGTCCCTAATATAGAAGTGGGGGAGGATATCGCCTGTGCCTACACTACCGTAAGCAACGAACCACTTCCCGAACAAGCGATGAAGCAGTATCTGAAGAGTCAGCTACCCGGCCATATGGTACCCGCATATCTCATTCATTTTGAAAATTTCCCGATTACTGGCAACGCGGGAAAACTTGATCGAAAAACTATAAAGCAGTCCGCATTTGAGCGCCTCGGTCTAACGCCAGATACTGATAATCGCCCATTTACAAGGATGTGATCCAGAAATGGCTTCCATCAATGGTGCGCGAGTCATTGTCGGCGTCATCGGCGACGATATTCATGTCGTCGGCAATCGTATTATGCACCTGGCGCTGGAGGAATCCGGATTAAGGGTCTTTAATTTGCGTACCCGCAACCGCCCTGAGCACTTCTGCCAGGCTGCGCTTGAGGTCAATGCGCATGCGGTATTCGTGTCTTCTCTGAACGGCGAGGGAGAGTACTGGTGCTCGAATTTCCGCAAGCAATTTATCGATATCGGGCTGGGGCATATTCTGCTATACGTCGGTGGCAATATTGTCGTTGGGAAGCGTCCGCAGGAGGATGTCATCAGATTGTTTAAACAATACGGATTTGATCGCGTATATCATCAGCAGCCCGATATCAGCGTCGCGATAGCGGATCTACAAGAGGACATGTATCATGGCCAGGCCAAACGCGAACGCGAAACTTGAGGGAATCGAACGTTATCGCCAACAGGTAATCGCGCACCCGCTGGCACGCGGCATCTCAACCGATGAGGTGCGGGATTTCATTGCGAAGCTTCCACGACAGCGATTTTCCAGGGTAGCGTATGACATGCGTGGCCGTGCTCCATGTATTCAACCGCGCGGAGGCTTTCCCCTGTTTGAGGCCCAGTATCGACTAACGAGGCAGTTAGACGAAGCGGGTGCGGATTTCATCCCGCTTACCATAGACAGTTGCACGCGTCAGAACCAATACGAAACCGCTACGCAGCTTCTACGGCGTAGTGAAGATGAGGAAAAAGATTATCTGAACGGTTATCCGCTGGTTAGCCACGGGCATGAGCTGACCCGTGAGTTATATCACGACATTCGCAAACCGATTAGCCTGCGTCACGGAACGCCGGATGCCCGCCTGCTGGTAGAGGTTGCCTTGGCCTCGGGGATTGTCGAAATCGAAGGCGGGGGAATCTGTTACTGTCTCCCTTACTCCGAGGGCTTCCCCCTGGATCGGTCTCTGCTTTACTGGCAATACGTCGATCGTGTTTGCGCTGTCAATTCTACCGCCGAAGCCCCGATTCATCGCGAGAGCTTCGGACCATTGTCCGCCACGCTGGTACCCCCGGCGATAGCCGTCGCAATACAAGTGATCGAGGCTTTACTGGCGGCGGAGCAGGGCGTTACCTCTTTCGCAGTGAGCTTCGGTCAGACTGGCTCGATGATCCAGGATATTGCGACTGCAAAAGTATTGCGGCAATTGGTCCGGCAATATCTGGATGAATTTGGATTCGAAACGGTACAAACCGATCTTGTTTACCACCAGTGGATGGGGCAATTTTCACCACAACGGGAAAAGGCCGCTGCCCTCATTGCCGGATCGAGTGTCATTGCAAGCATGATTTCCGCTGATAAAATCGTGGTCAAGACCGTGGATGAAGCCCTGGGTGTACCTCGGGCCGAAATCAACGCTGAGGCGGTCGACACTGTGCGATACATGCTACGCACCTTTAGTTGTGCCGAGCCGGTAACATCGCCAATGATCGACCGCGAAGCGACTCTTGTTGAATCTGAAACCAGGAGCATTCTCAATGCAATATTCGACATGCCCGGCGACGTTTTCTGGGAAAGCGTTTTTCGCGCGTTTCAATCCGGATTTCTCGACGTCCCTTTTTCTCCTCATATTGACAATGCCAACAAACTGATGTCGATGCGTGATGCCAATGGCTCGATACGCATCCTGGAGCGCGGCAACGTTCCTATTTCAGATGAGGATGCGCTACAGGAAAAGCAATTATTGGCGGCAACAGACAGCCGTTCGGACAAGACTTATCGGCAATTGCTGGCCGACATCAATATCATGGTGTAGGTTATGGTAGATGCAAGTAACCAAAAAATCCCATCCGCAGACACGCGACTTGCGATCGACATCGGCTCGACGGTCATCAAGGTAGCGCAGATAGGAAACGGTGACCGCCTGGTTGCGCAGGACTTTTATTCTCGCGACTTCAAAGCCGGCATTGCAAAACAAGTGGAATCACTGATTGACCGTATCAATGCTCCGGGCAACGACGACAATGTCCTCATCTGCTCGTCAGCGAATGGCGGTCTGCGCGTGGGTATTGTTTGCCTCACAAAGCACTTTAGTGGCGCGACGCTCCGCAATGAGGTGCAGTCGGCAGGTGCCAACCCCGTCTTTGTCAGGAGCTTTGATGAGGAAGGCGGCGACCTCAATTTCGTTGATATATTGCTGGTGGGAGGCGGTATTGATTGCGAGGATGCGGCGCCTTTGAAAAACAGGCTGCGATGTTTCAGGCTTGAAGATTATAGTTTCGAAACCCTGCTTTACGCCGGCAATAAATATTTGGCGGGCATGTTCACGGAGCTATTCTCCAAGGCCTCCGTAATTGCCAATCCGCTTGCTGAAGCGCTTGGGAGCAGAACAGGCAGCGTCTTCGAAGCGGTGCGCCGTGCCTATCTCGACGATCTTGTTCACAAAGAAGGTGTCAGTGAACTCAGGAACAATCTCTCCCGCGGTATACGGCCGACTCCCGAAATCGTTAATCGCGGCTTTCAACGCGCGTTGATCAACTGCTCGAGCATCCAGATTGCGGGAGCTTGCATCCTGATGGACGTCGGCGGCGCGACAACAGACTTTCATTACACAGTTGAAATCATTCGCGACGATAGTGAGAACAGGCCGTCGCCTGGTTCATCGATAGCCCGCTATGTCTTCACGGATCTGGGAATCGTCGCTTCACTTGATAGTACGTTGATGCAGATACGTAGTCATCCGCGACTTTACGATTTTCTCACCAGGGCTCTCAATGACGATGTTAGAGAAGTTTACCGGTCATTGCGTGAAGGAGAATATTCTCCTTCGCCTCAATTCCTTTCATACAGCTGCTTCTTTCTCGGACTTGATCGATTCGCCCAGGGTCGGGGTCCTGGTCTCCCCGCCGCCAATCTGGACAAGGTAGCACAGATCATTCTGACCGGTGGGGCCGTACAGGGATTGGATGAAAATGTGTTAGAACGCGTTTTTGATTTGTTTCTAACCGAAGGATCTGGCAATCCCGTAATATTAATCGATAGAAACTATCAAGTCTGGGTCGATG
Source organism: Nitrosospira sp. (assembly GCA_039928555.1). GTDB lineage: Bacteria > Pseudomonadota > Gammaproteobacteria > Burkholderiales > Nitrosomonadaceae > Nitrosospira. The sequence goes on from JBDSSX010000211.1 coordinate 10,536, forward strand.
GAATTACCTGGTCTGGTCGCGCATCAGTTTGACTTGCGCAGCCTTTTCAAGGGCGTGTTGACGTCTGCAAGCAAGATCATATAACCAGGTAATCGTGGTGAGACACTTTGAGGAAATCATGGAATTGCAGACCGGGCATCACTGGGATCAAATTACTCTGGCCGAGTTTCATGATTTGGCGGAGCAATACGGAACGCCATTTTTTTTGTACGATGCCGATGCAATAAACCAGCGAATCAACCGAATCCGCGATTCACTTGAAGGCTTGGTTAAAGTGTTCTATGCGGTCAAAGCCAACCCGAATCTGGAATTGCTTCGTGCTGTACGCAGTGTCGCTGATGGACTGGATATTTCTTCGGGCGGTGAATTGGAACAGGCTTGTTTGGCTGAGTTCAATATGGCAAATCTCAGTTTTGCCGGGCCCGCCAAAACGACGGCCGAGATTGCCGCATCGATCAAAAAAGGCGTTGGCTGTATCAGTGTCGAATCCATGCGAGAGCTTGTCGAATGCACGAGGATCGCGAGGCAACTTGGCACCCGGGCAAACGTCGTTATAAGGATAAACCCGCAATTCCTGAACCGGTCCTTCGGCATGAAAATGGGTGGCAAGCCGATCCAATTTGGGATAGACGAAGAAGAAATCGATGCCGCATTGGCCATGATCCTCGCCAATGAAGAAAATCTCAACTTCCAGGGCATCCATATCTACGCGGGCAGTCAGTGCTTCGACGTGACAGGCATGGCCGAGAGCGTAAAAAATACCTTCAGCATTGTACAGCGAATCGAGGCCAGCACCAGCTTGAGGTGCAGGACGATCAACCTCGGCGGTGGTTTCGGAGTCTCTCATGGCGGGAACGGTCAGGAGATGGATATCAGTGCGCTCACGACGATTTTGGTGCCGATACTGCGGACGTTTTGCGACTCCTCAACAGTAGAGCGTAAGATAATTTTCGAATTGGGCCGCTTTTTGACGGCGAACGCCGGTATCTACGTTGTGCGAGTGGTCAGCAGCAAACAATCACGCGGCAAGGCTTTCTTCATGGTGGACGGTGGCCTGCATCATCATCTGGCCGCTGCGGGAATGTTTGGGACAGCGCTTAGATCAAATTACATTCTGAAAAATCTGTCTCGACCTGATGCACCCAGCATACGCTGCAACATAGCTGGACCGTCCTGCAACCCTACGGATCTGCTGGGGGTTGATATTGAACTACCACGACCGGAGCATGGCGATCTGATCGCCGTCATGAAATCAGGCAGCTATGGATTTACAGCGAGCCCCCTGCTCTTCCTTGGACGCAATACGCCCGCGGAGTTGATAAAACATAGTGGCAGGATCTTTTTGGGCAGACGATCCATGTCGATAACCGATTTCAACTAGCGAGCTTTGACTGAGAGCGCTTCCGCTGTATGGCTGCATGTCACGATCCCTGGCATCAACTGGCAAATTGGCGTGAGGCGGGGTAAACACGCAATCGGCAACGCGAATGCTTGCAAAAGAAATTTATGTGCGTCGCCTATAGCCGATATGTAACTGATAAAATTTCTTAAGTAATGCGGTTTCACAACGAAGCTGGATTTTATAGAGGGTACCCTGGTGAAAGCTATATCTGTTATTGCCGCGTTAGTAACTCTGGTTGCGTCAATAAATCTTCACGCGGCTCCTCATTATTGCGGGGAATTATATGCTTCGGGCGCCTATGGTCCCTATGACTACACCAATGCTGACGATAAGAATACGAAACTGCCCCGCGTCGAGCAGCATCACTTCACGCCAGACGTGGAGAAACTCATCAGGGGGAGCTCGGGGTTTCTCGGAGGAGATTTGAGCTATACACTTGTGACGTTTCCAAATCATCAACGGGCGTTGACAGCAATGGCGAAACTCGCCCTCAGAGACAAAACTTCAAAACCGCATGGCGCAAGATATTCTATCGAATGCTTTTTTGATCGCGCTATGCGGTTCAAGCCAAACGACAGTGCGGTCC
>JBDSSX010000212.1:0-3126 GCA_039928555.1 Nitrosospira sp.
AAGCTTGGTAAAGGGTGGAAAAAATGCCAAACGGGAATGGGTGGATTACTCAGCCATCCAGATCTTCCCTGCGCTGAGCAGCGCCCAGCCCGCGCAACATCCGGACAGCTGCCAATGCGCAGGTTGCACCGCTATGATACGATGGTCCGCATCATCCACTTTGACAGGAGACAAGCATGTCCGATTTGGTGGTTATGGGTTTTGAGGGCACTTTAAAAGCCGATGAAGTTTTGTGGAGACTCCGGGCGCTGAAAAAAGAACATCTGATAGATCTTGAGGATGCCGTCGTTGTCGTTCGCGATGAGAAGAGTGAAGTTCGACTTAAGCAAAGCATCAGTCTTACCGCTCTTGAAACATCGTCCGGACTACTTTCTGGAAGCCTTCTGGGTGGTCTGATCGGATTGATCTTCCTGAATCCGACTGCTGGAATTTTGATTGGTGGCATGTTTGGCGCGGGTGCGGGAGCGCTTGCGGGCTCGCTAACCGATTATGGCATCGACGATGGCCTCATTAAATCAATAGGTGAAACGATTCCCATCAATTCATCCGCGCTTTTCATATTGGCGCGCAAGGCGCAGCCGGAAAAGGTTATTGCCGAACTCTCCGATATAAAAGGGAAAATCCTGCGGACATCCCTGTCCTCCGATCAGGAGCAGAAGTTGCGGGAAGCGCTGGCGGGCTTAACACCGGCGGAAAAGCCATGATTTTACCAGCACTGTTAAAAACGGGCCGTTTCAAAGACGCGGTAAAATGCAACCAGCCTGGTCGAAACTTGCCGTAGGCCAAAGCATTGCTCCTTGCGGCCCTCATGATTTTGCCAGCGACGCGATTCTCACCCAAAACTTATTCGGAGATTCCTCCACAACCATGAGGTTGTCCAACGGAAGAGCTTTATGTAAAACTACGCCATCAATCAAGCCAATACCCATATTTAAGTAGCAAAGTGCGCATTCCACTGAAACTGGACACGCATTCCACGGCAAACTGGACAGTTGGAGCGTAGCGACGCGGGGGTTCTTTTTTACTCCTGATTTGCGGGTTTAGTCAAACCTCTTTTGCTCTTTCTGATCGACTCACCAGACAGATCCAGTTTATGTGCGTTATGCACAAGCCGATCCAGAATAGCGTCAGCCAGGATGGGGTCGCCGATTGATTCATGCCAGTCGTCCACCTTCAACTGACTGGTGATGATGGTCGAGCGCTGGTTATATCGATCATCCAGTATTTCCAGCAAATCCCGCCGCGCGGAATCCGTCAGCATCGCCACACCCCAGTCGTCCAGCAGCAGGACATCGACCTTGGCGAGTTGCGTGATGAATTTCACGTAACGCCCATCACCGTGCGCAATCGCCAATTCCTCGAACAGGCGCGGCACGCGCACATACAGAGACGAATAGCCCAGCCGACACGCCTGATGGGTCAAAGCACAGGCCAGCCAGGTTTTACCCAATCCGGTCAGCCCCGTGATCAACACGTTCTGGTGCTCCTTGATCCATGAGCCTGTCAGTAGCCGGTTGAACAAGGTTCGATCCAGACCCCGTGCCACGCGGTAATCGACATCTTCCGGCGCTGCCGCATGTTTCAGCTTGGCACGGCGTAATCGTGCCGTGGTCTGCATGGATGCGCGTTCGCTGGCCTCGCGTTCGACCAACAGGCCAAGCCGCTCCTCGAACGACATGCGGTCAAGTTCGGGCAATCGCTGCTGCGCGTTCAACGCCTTTGCCATGCCGAACAGGCGCAATTGGTTGAGTTGCTGGTAGGTGGGGTGGTTCAACATGTTGCTTCTCCTTGGGTTGGTTGGCCGGGTTGTGGTTAGTGGTAATACTCGGGGCCGCGCACCGTGCTATGCGTGAGCGGCGGGGTGGTTTGCGCAGCTTCGCTCTGGATTTGTTTATCCAGCCCATTCTTGAGGATGGAGCCAACGCTGCGGTAATTGGCCGCATTCAGCGCCAGCGCGCGGGAACAGGCGGCTTCCAGTCTGGCATTGCCGTAATCTCGCCCCATGCGCAATACGCCCAGACAGGCACGGTAACTTTGTTGCGGATGCTTGCGCTGCCCCAGCATGCTCTCCACGGTGGCGTGTGTGTCAGGCCCTACCTTCTGCGCCCAGTCGAGTAAGCGTTTGGCATTCCAGCCCGCCACCTGCTGATGCGCCGGGGTCATGTGCGCATCGATGGTGGTGTGTCGCCCTTTGAGCAAACTTCTGGCATGAGCGGCGATGCGGCTGCCACGATGGAATAGCTCCACCGTGGTTGCCGTGAAGCGCACATCCACTTCCTGGCGGGCAAACCGGTACGGTGCCGAGTAATAGTGGCCGGCGATCTCGACGTGGTAGTCGATGCCGACACGGGCGATCTTCCATTCGGCGAATTGATAGCGATCCGCTGGCAGAGCCTTGAGTGCCGGGCGGTCGAGTTCGACGAATACGCTGTAGCGGCAACCGGGCATTTTCTTGAACGGGCGCCGGTTCAAGTCGGCCAGCAATGCCGATATGGCGCAGTTGGCCTCCTCCAGACTGAAGAAGCGCTGGTTGCGCAGCCGGGCCAGTATCCAGCGTTCGACCACCAGCACGCCATTCTCCACCTTGGCCTTGTCGCGCGGCTTGCGGCTGCGTGCCGGTAGAACCGTCACGCCATAGTGTGCAGCCAGATCGCGGTAGGTCGGGTTCAGTTCGGGATCATAATAGGAGGGATGCTTGACGCCTGACTTGAGGTTGTCGGGTACCAGGATTTCCGTCACGCCCCCAATGAACTCGAAGGCGCGCACATGGGAGCCGATCCAATCGGACAGTTGCTGTGTCCAGGTGGCTTCAGCAAAGGTGTAGTTGGAGGCGCCGAGTACGGCAACGAAGAGTTGCGCATGACGGATTTCCCCCGTCAGCCCGTCAATGATCGGCAAGGTCTGCCCGGCATAATCGACGAACAGCTTCTCGCCGGGCGTGTGCGTTTGCCGCATGGTGACCGACAGCTTGCCGACCCATTGTCGGTAGCGTTCGCAGAACCAGCTGTATTGGTAGCCCTCGGGATGCGCCGCTTTGTATTCCTGCCACAGCAGCTCCAGCGTGACGCTCTTCTTGCGCATTTCGCGGTGCGCCCAGACCCAGTCCGGCTCGGATCGGACAACATC
>JBDSSX010000213.1:0-6738 GCA_039928555.1 Nitrosospira sp.
CTATGGCGGGCTTGCCGAAAACGATGCCCTGGTGCTCCGTTTCTTCCGCCTCGGTGATGACTTTCGCCACATGCAGGAGTGCCTTGGAGGGGATGCAGCCAACATTGAGGCATACGCCGCCGAGTGCGGGATAGCGCTCGATCAAGATCACTTTCTTACCGAGATCGGCGGCGCGAAACGCGGCAGTGTAACCGCCCGGCCCCGCGCCCAATACCACTACGTCAGCATGAATATCGCCACGCGGAACATCAGGAGAGGAACCGCCCGGCACAGGCGCTGAACTCACCCCGGTGGGTGAGTCACGCCTCGTCTTACCCTTTTCCAGAGCGGGCGCAGATGATAGAACAGGCGTTTCAATCGGCTCAGCCGGCGAAGTTGGCTCAGCCAGTTTAGCCGATTCAGCTGCTGTTTCCAATACGAGTATGATCGTCCCTTCCGAAACTTTATCGCCGATCTTGACCTTGATTTCCTTCACAACCCCAGCTTGAGGCGCCGGAATTTCCATCGTCGCCTTGTCGGTTTCCAGCGTGATAAGCGACGTTTCCTTTTCCACCGTATCGCCCGGCTTTACCAGCAGTTCGATAACGGGAACATCGTTGAAGTCGCCTATATCGGGGATACGTACTTCCGTCAAATTATTCATAATCTCTCTGGGCAGTTGGACGGGTGAAGTGTGCGGTTTTTGGGGCGTAGGGCAAGGTGCAACGTCCAGACTGGTGGCTCCCGCCGGCCACAACAAATCTGGTCAAAGCAGGGTTTCAGGATAACGCTTGTTTTGTCGGCTATCCTCAAGTCCGTATCTGACCGTCGCCCAGTACAATGAACTTCTGACTGGTCAATCCTTCCAGTCCCACCGGACCACGAGCGTGAATCTTGTCGGTGGAGATGCCGATTTCCGCACCGAGGCCATATTCGAATCCATCGGCGAAGCGGGTGGACACGTTCACCATCACCGAACTGGAATCCACCTCACGCAGGAAACGGCGGGCGTGACTATAATCCTCGGTAATGATTGAATCAGTATGCTGGGAGCCATAAACGGCAATGTGCTCGATGGCCTGATCCAGTCCGCTTACCACTCGCACGCTCAGAATCGGCGCGAGATACTCGGTGTGCCAATCCTCTTCCGTTGCTTCATTCATTTGTGCGACGATGGCGCGTGAAGCCGCGTCGCCGCGCAGTTCCACACCCTTGCCTAGATAGATTTTGCACAGAGGAGGCAGCACCTCCCTGGCAATGTCTTCATGCACCAGTAGCGTCTCCATGGTGTTGCAGGTACCGTAGCGCTGAGTCTTGGCATTGTCGGCAACGCGGATAGCCTTATCCAGATCGGCTCCAGCGTCTATATAAACGTGACATACGCCGTGCAGATGCTTGATGACAGGAATACGCGCTTCATCGGAAATACGCTCGATCAGCCCCTTGCCGCCGCGGGGCACAATCACGTCGACGAACTCTTTCATGGTAATAAGCTCTCCCACGGCGGCCCGGTCAGTGGTTTCGATCACCTGAATCGCGGTCTCAGGCAGCCCGGCGGCTTTCAATCCTTCCTTCACGCAAGCCGCGATCGCCTGGTTACTATGGATCGCTTCCGAGCCCCCGCGCAGTATCGCCGCATTACCCGCCTTGAGGCATAACCCCGCGGCATCCGCCGTAACGTTAGGACGCGCCTCGTAAATAATGCCGACCACGCCAAGCGGTACGCGCATTTTTCCAACCTGTATGCCGGCGGGGCGAAAATTCAGATCGGTGATCTCACCAATCGGGTCAGCCAGCGCGGCAATCTGCAACAGCCCTTCCGCCATGCCGGCAATACCTTTGGAGGTAAGTGTTAAACGGTCAATCAGAGCCGCATCCAGCCCTCTGGCTTTCGCGCTTTCCACGTCCCTGGCGTTCGCGGCCAACAGTTGCTGCTCATCGCGTTTGATGGCCTTCGCCATCATGGTGAGAGCCAGATTCTTGGTCGCGGTGTCGGCTCTGGCGACGAGCCGCGATGCGCTACGAGCCTCGCGCCCTATTGATTGCATGTAAGTTTTAATGTCTATGATATCCATATCTCACTTCCGCTTAGACAATGAATAGACTCACTCGTGACTGCTACGTGGCCGGCACAACAATGATGGACGCTTGTCACCGCTTGCCAGCCGCTAAACGCAATCCCAGTTGCAGCAATTCATCCCAAGCGTCACCTTGCGCCACACCCTTGCTGATCCTGTCTATTTTCGCGGTATGCAACAAAGCCTGCACCAACTGCTTCGCACTGAGACGGCTGACTGCGCTTTCCACCACTTTCTGTTGATCTCCCCATACCCTGGCTTGATTCATGAGTTGCATGAGCGGCTTGCCTGAATCCCGCCCTTTAAGAATGGTAATCAGCGAGCGAATCTGTCCCGCGAGTGTGGCGACAATAAACGGCAACGCTGTACCCTCGCCCTGCAAGCCTTCCAATATCCGGGTATACCGGACGGTATCCGCCGCCATCATCGCATTTGACAGCTTGAAAACGTCGTAACGCGCCACATCCAGCACCGCATCCTTCACCTGGCCGAAAGACAACATGCCCGCCGGATAGAGCAGCGCGAGTTTCTTGAGTTCCTGGTGGGCCGCGAGCAGGTTGCCCTCCACCTTGTCGGCGAGAAATTGCAACGTCTCCGGCGCAGCGCTTTGCTCCTGCATTTCAAGCCGCTGACCAATCCACGCGGGCAAGCGGCCACGTTCCACCGGAGAGACCGGGATCATTAGCCCCGCTTTTTCAAGTGCCTGGAACCATTTTGACGCCGAACCCTGCTTGTCAATTCTGGGCAGAGCGACGAGCGTGACGGTATCGGGCGGTAGTGAACGGCAATATGCTTCTATCGCCGCGCTGCCTTGAATTCCTGGTTTTCCGGACGGAATACGTATATCCATTATACGTCGTTCCCCGAACAGTGAGAGGCTACTGCTGCTCTGCCGCAAGTCAGCCCAATTGAAGTGATGATCTATCGTGAAAATCTCACGCTCAATATAGGCTGCCTGACGCGCCCTGGTGCGAATTAAATCGGCAGCCTCAATGGCCAGTAGCAGCTCGTCGCCAAATACCGTGTAGAGCGGCGCAAGCTGTTTTTGAAGATGCCAGGAAAGTTGCTCTGGGTTAATTCGCATGGCGCTAAGCTATCACAGTACCCGAATGCCGATATTTTTGAGACATCATGCCGAATCCGGCAGTTAGATGGCGGTGCCGGATTCAGGATGATTTGGCCGGTGCTACTTTCACTGCCTCCAATCGCCGCAGGATTTGGTCCGCGGAGTCGCCTTGCATTTCTCTGTAGAGCATTGCCTCCTCCCCCTCTTTTGCAACTACCTGCGCATCTGTAAATGGAAGAATGCGACGCAGGGCAATCTCATTGGTGGGGATGAGGTCTACTCCTTTGGCATCATAGAGGCGGAAAGAAACCCGATAACGCAATTCGAACTCCCGCACCCTTCCGCCCCCAGATACCGACATAATCTGTTTGTCATTCACTACACTGATAATGTCGAGCGTGGCTTGCGCGTCTTTCGGCTTATCAACAACGCGGGTGGTGGTGCCGGCTTGAACGAGGCGTTTAATATCCGTACCAATAGGGTGCCCTATAGGAAAGGAAATATAGATGGTTTTAAACGGCAGCGAGGCCTGGCCGCGTAACTGAAAGCCGCATGCGGTAAGCACGAAACACAATGCAACCAACAAGATTCTTTTCATGATTGAATCCTCACGTGTGGATCCTATATTCTCACACAACGATATTCACCAACCTGCCCGGTACCACCACCACCTTCTTTACTGTCTTCCCAGCGATGAATTTCTGTACTTGACCGCTTTCCAATGCCATACGTTCAATCACTTCCCGCTTCGTATCTTTGGCAATACGTATCTGACCGCGTAGTTTACCGTTGACCTGTACCACCAGTTCAATTTCATCCTGCACCAAAGCCGTGCTATCGGCTTGCGGCCACCGTTGATCGAGGAGTTCGGTTCCCGGTTTGAGTTCACGCCACAGCGCATGGCAGATATGAGGAACGATGGGCGACAGCAGCAATACGATTTTTTCCAGCGATTCCTGTGTCAGGCTGCGCGCTGCCGGGCTGGAATCCTCCAGTTTTCCGAGAGTGTTCATTAACTCCATCACCGCCGCGATGGCAGTGTTAAAGGTGTGGCGCCTGCCCAGGTCGTCGCTCACTTTGGCGATGGTCTGATGCAGCTGAAAATGCAGTGCCTTGAGTTCGCCGTCAACATCTTTACCTTGTGCTGGATCGGCCGCCGGCACATCTTGCCGCACATGCTCATACACTTGTTTCCACAACCGTTTCAGAAAACGAAATGCGCCATCCATCCCGGTATCCACCCATTCAAGCGTCTGTTCCGGCGGACTGGCGAACATCATGAACAGCCGCGCCGTATCGGCGCCATAGTGTTCCACCAGTTTTTGCGGATCAACACCATTGTTCCTGGATTTCGACATGGTACCAATGCCACCGGATTCAACCGGCTGACCATCCGCGCGCAGCAGCGCACCGATGCGCTTGCCTTGCTCGTCCGTCTGAATATCCACATCCGCCGGATTGAAATAGGTGACGCGTCCGGTTTCGGTTTTGCGAAACATGATCTCATTCAGCACCATGCCTTGCGTCAGCAGATTGGCAAACGGCTCGTCGAACTTTACCAACCCGAGATCCCGCATGACCTTGCTCCAGAAGCGAGAATAGAGAAGATGCAAAATAGCGTGTTCGATGCCACCGATATATTGATCCACAGGCAGCCAGTAATTCACGCTGGCATCGGTCATGGCCGTGTCCTGGCCGGCACAGGCATAGCGGATGTAATACCAGGAAGAATCCACAAAAGTATCCATGGTATCCGTTTCCCGCCGCGCGGGTTTTCCGCATTGAGGGCAAGCGCACTCATAAAATGATGGCGTTTTTGCCAGCGGATTGCCCGCGCCATCCGGCACAAGATCCTCTGGAAGCACTACGGGGAGCTGGTCATCCGGAACCGGTATCACACCGCATGCATCACAATAAATCAGAGGAATCGGGCAGCCCCAGTAACGTTGGCGTGAAATGCCCCAGTCGCGCAGGCGATAGTGCACGCGTTTTTCGCCCAGCCCCTTCTGTTCCAGCGCTGCCGCTATTGCGTCCACCGCCGCCTGAAATTCAAGGCCCGAGAATTCGCCTGAATCAAAAGTCACGCCATGCTCTACATACGCCTGTGCGAGGGGGATTGTCAGATTACTTTCACTCGGCTTGATCACCGGTCTGATCCGCAACGAATATTTTGTCGCAAACTCGAAATCGCGCTCGTCGTGGGCTGGAACAGCCATTACCGCCCCTTCACCGTAGCCCATCAGCACATAATTAGCGATCCATACCGGCAACTTCGCCTCGGTCAGCGGGTGAATGACAAACAGCCCGGTGTTCATCCCTTTCTTTTCCTGGACGGCGAGCTCAGCTTCCATGGTAGCGCCGTGCTTGCACGCCTCAATAAACCCGGCAAGTTTTGGATTGCCTCTTGCCGCGTATTGCGCAACGGGATGCTCGGCCGCCACAGCCACGTAGGTTGCGCCAAGCAGCGTGTCAGCACGGGTAGTAAAAACTTTCAGCGCCTGCGGCATGCCGGAATGGGTGTCCGCGGGAAAGATAACGTCGACGCCAAAACTCTTGCCGATCCAGTTGGCCTGCATGGTCTTGACCCGTTCCGGCCAGCCAGGCAGGACACTCAATGTCTCCAGCAGCTCGTCGGCATATGCGGTGATCTTCATGTAATACATCGGGATTTCGCGCTTTTCCACCAGCGCTCCGGTGCGCCAGCCGCGCCCATCTATTACCTGCTCGTTGGCAAGCACGGTCTGGTCGACGGGGTCCCAGTTGACAGCGCCAGTCGTTCTATAAGCCAATCCCTTTCCCAGCATTCGCAGAAAAAGCCACTGATTCCAGCGGTAATAGTCCGGCGCGCAGGTGGCGAGCTCGCGGCTCCAGTCTATGGCCAGCCCCAGACTCTGCAACTGCTTACGCATGTAAGCGATGTTATCGTACGTCCACTGCGCGGGAGGCACGTTGTTTTGTATCGCCGCGTTCTCGGCGGGCAGGCCGAAAGCGTCCCATCCCATGGGTTGCAACACGTTGTAACCTTGCATGCGGCGGTAGCGCGACAGCACATCGCCAATAGTATAGTTACGCACATGTCCCATGTGCAGCTTGCCTGACGGATACGGAAACATCGACAGGCAGTAATATTTCGGTTTGCCAGGTATCTCAACGGCGCTGAAAGCGGCACTCGCCTCCCAATGCCGCTGGGCATCCGATTCGATTTCCTGGGGATGGTATTTTTCCTGCATAAAGCTCGGTTTCGCTGCCCATAAAAACCCGATTATACCGCAGGGAGCGGAAATTCTTGCGGAATGGGGAATTGATAATTGAAGCACCTTATTTGCCGCGATTTTCGGGTGAGGCGCTGCTAAAGTAATATGTCAAACACATTGCCGACGTCAGATTGGGTTATGCCTGAAACGGTGTTTAGGATTGGCACAACCGATCCAGGCCGCATTCGAGCCTGGGCGAGAAAATACGCCATCGGGGTCACTTCCCGTTCCTAACCCTAATGGGCTAAGAGTTTCTCTTAGTATAAAACCAGGGTTTCCCCAATATACTCGTAGTATTGACTGAGTTAGGATGACCCTACTTTCATTCCATTTGGGTTCATAAGCTATCATGAAAACAAAA
>JBDSSX010000214.1:0-2350 GCA_039928555.1 Nitrosospira sp.
GTGGGTCACCATTATCCGCTTGTGGCTTGGCAGTTTTGGTTTTCATGGCAAGCTTGGCCTTGGGCTTAAGCGGGGTGAAACTGGCTGAGTACGCTTCCTGCCCCGGCAGTTCAACGAATACGGTGACTACCGTCTCAGGCTTGATGGAGAAATCGCCAGTCCCTTTGAGTATATTGTCACCCACCTGTTCCAGCTTGACCGGGATTCTGGCCTTGTCTTTGCCAGTTTGAATAGTCGCCTTGCCCGAGCCTCCCTCGGCGCTAAGCTTGCTGTTGGCATGATCCATCACATAGAGCACGATTTCCTTGTCCTTGGCGACAAGCTCCAGATGATAAGGCCCGGACATACGCATCTGCCCGCCGTGAGGCGACTCGACAGAGTCGAAATATTCTTCGGTATGCGCAACGGCAAACAGGGATGCCCCGGTCAGCGCAGCGCCAATAAGAAGCGTGGCAACTCGTAATGTGTTCATTTGTGTTCTCCTTGGATTACGCAAAATTCGGTTAAGTTTTATGGATGATTCCTGATTTCTTTACGGTTTTAATATATACTACTGGGGGGTATAAGTCAATACCCCAAGTGGGTATTATCGCTCTGGCAAGAAAATGCTATGAATTGCGTCATTCAGGGCTTGACCCGGAATCCAGTCCAAACCAGCAATGGCATGCTTTGAAAGCCACTGGATACCGGATTCCACCAGTATGACGTTTGTACAGCTTGATCAGGCCAGATGAAAATTAGACAGGGCTGGTGCCCATCAATTCCAAGGTGCGACGATATGCCACATGCGGCATTGTGTCGCATGGACTCATCGATTTAACAGGAAATACTTGAGCTGTATTGATCGAGTTGCCACAGGCGGTTCACTGCGCACCCTTCCTGCTCCGGTCAACCTGAACCGCTGTAATCAGGCTGCCGCGATTACCCCATGCGTTACGGATATAGGACAAGACCACGGCAATCTCTTCGTCGTGCAGCGTTTGTGCAAACGGCGGCATACCATAAGGACGTGGATGGCTTGTGGTGACCGGCGCATAGCCGCCATTGAGTATGCTGCGAATCGCGTTAATCGGAGAAGCGAGGGTGACGCCGCGGTTGCCTGCCAGCGCCGGATAAACGCCGGGTGCCCCTTGGCCGAAGCTTCCATGACAATCCTGACAATACGTCTCGTAAATCTCGCCGCCTCGCCGGAGCTGCCTATCCACCTCATCGGTAAGCTCAGGAGATATTCCCCGGGAATGTGGAGCGCTCTCAGGCAATGATTTGAGATAGGCAGCCATGGCGCGCGCATCATCCTGCGTCAGATACTGAAGGCTTTGGCTGACGACATCCGCCATCGGCCCTGTTGCGACTGCCCGGGATGACAAGCCTGCCGTGAGTAGTTGAACGATATCTTCGATCGGCCAGTCCGAGGTGCTGCCCTCCTGGAGAGAGGTCAAGGAAGGCGCATACCAGTTCGAACCCATGAGTTGTCCTCCTCCCAATACATTGCCGTGGCTTGCGCCCAGCGGGTTTCGCGTTGTGTGGCAAGCATTGCAATGTCCGAGTCCCTGCACGAGATAAGCGCCACGGTTCCATTCATCGCTCTTTGCGGCCTCGGGCTGATAAACGCCCTGCTCGAAGTAAAGAGCGCGCCAGACGTACAGGAGCGGGCGGAGGTTGAAGGGAAAACTGATCTGGCTGGGTGGGTTGCGTTGCGCAATGGGCGGAAGCGATTGTAGATAGGCGAAGATCGCATTGGCGTCCTCGCGCGTGACTTTCGTGTAATCCGTATACGGAAATGCGGGGTATAAGGGGCTGCCATCGCGTCCTTTGCCATCATGCAATGCCCGCCAGAAGTCCTGTTCACTCCAGCGCCCGATACCGGTTTCCGAATCGGGCGTGATATTGGGTGTGATGAATGTTCCGATGGACGTGGGAAGGATGTGTCCTCCCGCATAAGGCTCTCCACCTTGCGCGGTATGGCATCCCATGCAATTACCGGCTTGCGCGAGATAGGCGCCTCGTGCCGCTTGTGCCTGCTGTTTTGCGCCACCGTCTGTCTTTGCCGCTGACGATTCGTCCATGGGAATGGGGGGTGAACCCGCGGGTGCCAGGAATACGCCCAGACCCACGAGCCCCGCAAACGCAGCCGCGATGACAACGGGTTTCATTGGTGTACTCCAGTGTGCGGGATAATGGTGCCGCAACGCCTGGCCAGCTCGGCGGATAGCGCCGCCGCGGGGGCCGGGTGCTTTGCACCGGTTTCCAACACCGGCTGCGCGGCGAGCCACGCCGCAATGGCGCCTGCCTCGTCGGTGGTGAGTTGTTGTGCGATTTCCGACATGCAGTCGGGAGTCTGTCCCCGCAT
>JBDSSX010000215.1:0-5806 GCA_039928555.1 Nitrosospira sp.
TTGGTGCCGACACCAAGAGTCGAACTCGGGACCTTCTGATTACAAATCAGCTGCTCTACCAACTGAGCTATGCCGGCGCAGGTGTAATTATAGAGGCTGGGAAGCGAGGGAGCAAACTTGTGAAGGCGCTGCAAAAAGCAATCAGGGGGATTACTTGATGACCTGAAAGCGCCGTTTTTCACCCGTAAGAGCTGGCGAGGTTTGCGCTGATACCTGTGGCCTACCGGGATTCTCGATGCCAGCTTCAGGCTGTGTCGCATCTACTGCATCCTCTGGCGGGAAAAGAATGCCCTGCGTAGTTTCCTTGGCGAAAATCCCCTGAACTGCGTTAACAGGTACTGAGACCTCGCGTGATAAGCCGCTAAAACGAGCAGAAAACTGGATTACATCGTTGCCTAGCGTAAGATGATGCGCTGCATCAGAGCTGATGTTGAGTATGATCTCACCGTTCCTCACAAATTCCTCTGGTACACGAGTCTGGGTGTCCACCTTTACCGATAGGTAGGGGGTATAACCGCTATCGGAACACCATTCGTAGATAGCGCGAATCAGATAGGATTTGGTGGAAAGCTCTTTCATTTGCGCATTGCTTTCTCGGAAGCGGTGAGCGCGTCAATGAACGCTGGTCTGCTGAACAGACGCTCCGCAAATTTCAATAGCGGCGCAGCTTGTTTAGGTAGCTGAATGCCATAGTGATCCAGTCGCCACAGCAGTGGCGCAATCGCTACATCAAGCATGGAGAATTCGTCCCCCAGCATGTATTTCTGTTTGACAAATACCGGTGCAATCACGGCCAGATTGTCGCGGATCGTCGCACGCGCCTTATCCGACGTTTTCTGATTGCTGCTCTCGACCGCGTCAATATGGCAAAAGAGTTCCTGCTCAAAGCGATGCAGAAACAACCGTGCGCGCGCACGCATTACCGGATCTGCGGGCATTAGCTGCGGATGCGGGAAGCGGTCATCAATATATTCATTGATGATGTTGGATTCATACAGAATAAGATCGCGCTCCACCAGTACCGGCACCCGGCTATAGGGGGTCATTACCGCCAGATCTTCCGGCTTGTTGTGGAGATCCACGTCAATAATCTGAAAATCCATTCCCTTTTCATACAGTACGATACGACAGCGATGGCTGAACGGGCAGGTGGTGGCTGAGTACAATGTCATCATGACTTATTACTTTCCAGCATAATTGGACTAAGCGCCTTTGATAGGAGTGAGATAATCAATGGATATCCCTCCAGTACTCCTGCTTCAGGGCATAAGTCAGCCCCAGCATGGCGAACAGGAAGAGCATCACGATAATTCCCAATTGTACCCGTTTTGTGGCTGCCGGTTCACCCACGTAAACCAAATAGTTCACCAGATCAGCAATATACATATCATATTCGGTTTTTGAGAGCGTGCCGGGTGCGTCCAGTTTCAATTCCTTTACTTCATGCTTGCCACCGTGGCCGTCATCAACGGTTTTAACCGAAACGGATTGCATCCCCTGCAATTGGTAGAGTGCGTGAGGCATGGCAACCTTATCAAATAGCAGGTTATTCCACCCGGTGGCTGTCGATTCATCACGATAAAATTTGCGAAGATAGGTGTAGAGCCAGTCTGCGCCACGAGAACGGGCAATCACCGATAGGTCGGGCGGGGCCACACCAAACCACTGCTTGGCCTCCTTTTTCTTCATGGCAACCGTCATGAGCTCGCCTACTTTCTGCCCGGTAAATATAAGATTATCGCTGATCTGATTTTCGCTGAGATCCAGGTCCCTTAGCCGGTTATAGCGCATGTATTCAGCACTGTGGCACGTCAGGCAATAGTTGATAAAGGCCTGCGCGCCGCGTTGCAGAGAAAGCTTGTCAGTTGCATGAATGGGTGCTTTATCCAGTTTCATTTCAGGACCGCTGGCAAATGCGACAAGCGGAGCTAGGCAAAAAACAAATAGAATATGTGTTATTTTTCTCATTCTTTCACTCTTGTCGGCTCAGGCTTGGTTTTGTCTATCTTGCTGTACCACGGCATAAGAATGAAGAAGGCGAAGTAGATTACCGTGAATATTTGTGCCAGTAGTGTATAGAGCGGTGTGGGTGATTTCGTGCCAAGCCAGCCGAGCACAAAAACGCTAATGACAAAAAGTGTGAGGGCGATCTTGAAATACGGCCCTTTATAGCGGATCGATTTTACGGGACTGCGGTCCAGCCAGGGTAACAGGGCAAAGATTGCGACCGAAGCGCCCATCAGCACGATGCCCCAGAGTTTTGCATCTATCCAGAGAAAGTTGATTGTGACTGCCCGCAGCATCGAGTAGTACGGGGTGAAATACCATACCGGCGCGATATGATCAGGGGTTTGAAGCGTATTGGCGGGAACGAAATTATTGTACTCGAGGAAGTAGCCGCCCATTTCCGGTGCGAAAAATATAATGCCGCAGAACACGATCAGAAATACTACGACGCCGAAAATGTCTTTCACTGTGTAGTATGGGTGGAAAGGAATGCCATCCACCGGGATATGCGTGACAGGATTCTTGTTTGCCTTGATTTCAATGCCGTCCGGATTATTCGAGCCGACTTCGTGCAGGGCGAGTACATGAACGATTACCAGTGTCACAAGTAAAATTGGCAGGGTTACGACATGGTAAGCAAAAAAGCGATTGAGCGCGGCGTCCGAGAGCATAAAGTCGCCCAGAAGCCAGTTGGAGAGGGTCTGGCCGACTACCGGAATCGCGCCAATCATGCTCACAATCACTTGCGCGCCCCAGTAGGACATCTGGCCCCACGGCAAAATGTAGCCGGTAAACGCCAGCATCATCAGGACGAAAAAGATTCCCATGCCGATTAGCCACAGAAGCTCGCGCGGTTTGCGGTAGGAGCCGTACATCATCCCGCGGAACATATGCAGATAGACCACCACAAAGAACATGGATGCGCCGGTGGAGTGCATATAACGGATCAGCCAGCCGAAATCCACGTCCCGCATGATGTATTCCACCGAAGCGAACGCCATGCTGGCATCCGGCTTGTAGTTCATGGTGAGGAAAATGCCGGTGAGGAGCTGGTTCACCAGTACGAGCATCGCAAGCGAGCCGAAGTAATACCAGAA
Organism: Nitrosospira sp.; assembly: GCA_039928555.1. Classification (GTDB taxonomy): domain Bacteria; phylum Pseudomonadota; class Gammaproteobacteria; order Burkholderiales; family Nitrosomonadaceae; genus Nitrosospira. The sequence goes on from JBDSSX010000215.1 coordinate 3,105, forward strand.
ATTGAAGTTTTTCGGTGCGTAATACTCGGTAAGATGAGCCTTCCAGTTGGAAGTCAAGGGAAAACGCGCATCTACCCAATCAATCATTGAATCCAGTCGCTTGCTCATTTATGCGGACTCCTTACGATCAGAACCGATCAACAGGAGGTTGTCGCTCAAATATGTATGCGGGGGAACAACCAGATTAGTCGGCGCGGGAACACTTTTGTAGACGCGGCCCGCCAGGTCGAATTTGGAACCGTGGCAGGGACAGAAAAAACCACCCAGCCAATCAGATCCAAGATCCGCGGGAGCAATATCCTTGCGAAATACGGGAGAGCATCCCAAGTGGGTGCAGACCCCCTCGACCACCAGAATTGCCGGTTTGATGGAACGTGTTTCATTCTGTGCGTAAGGAGGCTGCTGGGGCTTTTCCGATTTGGGATCGACGACCTGATTGTCAAGCTGCTTCAGGGTGGCCAGCATCTCGGGAGTGCGGTCCAATATCCACACAACCTTGCCACGCCATTCCACCATCAATAGCATGCCTGGCTCAAGCTTGCTGAGGTCAACCTCAACCGGCGCGCCTGCCGCTTTGGCGCGTTCACTGGGCATCATGCTCATCACGAAGGGTGTTGCGACGGCGGCGCTTGCGATCGTGCCCGCTATCGAAGTTGCGGCGATGAGAAAGCGCCGCCGGCCATTCATTTCCTGTTTTTTTTCAATATCTGCCATATTTTGCAGTTCCGTTTTCTGGTTCGTAAGTTTTAAAAAAAACTTGTAAAAAACTTAACCATTTTATCATAGTATGTATTAGAAAATAAATATTGATAAGAAAGCACATTGATTGCACGGCGGAAATCGTAAGAACCTTTGGTTATCGGGTACCGGATACACAATTTTTTTTTCTGGCAAACACACTTATATTTGGTTGGTTATCCGTGCAAACAGAGAATCGTCGCGAGTTTCTTATTTTACTCTATAATATTTTCACAATTCTGGCGTATTTAAATGAAGCAACCCGTCGTTAATTGCCCCCAGTGCGGTAAGATCATTATCTGGAGTACCGCCAATCGTTACCGCCCATTTTGCTCAGAGCGCTGCAAGTTGATCGACCTGGGGCAGTGGGCTACAGAATCGTACCGTATTCCGGAAATGGAGAAGCAAGAAGACGAAGACGAGGCATTAAAAGATGAGAAATAGAGTGTGGGGTCAAACTCGGCAACCCATATTTACCCGGCTTTTCACTCGATAAAAATAATGTTTACGCAATAGCTCGCATCATGGCTATGCCATGGCCGCCATGTTCCCAGGCCGTGGTTAAATCCTCCTGACGCAAGCCGCCTAACGCATATACGGGAAGCGAACATCCCCGGACGAGTGCGGCAAATTTTCGCCATCCCAACGTTTGCGACTCGGGATGGCTCAACGTTGGCAGCACTGGCGCAAGCACCGCAAAACTCATACCTAACTGCTCAGCTTGCGAAAGCTCCTCCGCATTGTGACAGGATGCCCCACACAAGTCGATGCCGGGAAGCTCCGTAAGATTCATCAACTGTGTTGACGGGAAGTGGACTCCATCCGCGCCGGCTTCGCGGCACAAGCGAACATCACCGTTTATTAATACTTTAGCGCCGTAACGATGAGCCAGCGTCACCACTTCATCAGCAAAAATATGCAGCGCTTCTTTCGTCATTCCCTTTTCACGTACCTGCACCAGTCGTAAACCCGCTTGCAACGCATGTTTTATCCGCGTCAATGAAAGTTTCGCTCCCAATTCCATCGCGTTGGTGATTGCATAAACCGGTGGCAAATCGAGTGCTCGCAATACCGGCGCATTGGCTGGCAGCATTGGTTCAACCGCGACATTATTTGCGAATTGCCACGACAACTCCTGATTTTCGCAAGCGTACGGTTCGCCGTGCCATTCCATCACGCGATAAAAGCGCAGGCGCACGATCGCGTGAGGATAGGTAAACGTGCGGGTGATCCAGGGATAAGCCAGTTCGACATGTATGCCCAGCTCTTCCAGCAGTTCGCGCCTGAGGGCATGCGGCAGCGATTCATCGGGCTTCACCTTGCCGCCGGGAAATTCCCAGTAGCCCGCATAGGGCTTGCCTTCGGGCCTGCGAGCAAGAAGAAAGCTGCCATCAGGCCGGGTGATGACTGCGGCGGCGACTTCAACGATATCAGAAGGATGAAACATGGCGAAGGTAATTTCTTATCGCTCCGCGCCGAATTCTGTCTTCTGTTTGCCCGCCCAGTCACGCGCGAACTGCCACGCGACGCGTCCACTCCGGGAACCGCGTCCCAGCGCCCATTGCAGCGCCGCTTCGCGTATGGGGGGAGTCACTTCCTTAATGCCGAAATAGGCGAGCCACTGGCCGGCAATGTCCAGGTATTGATCTTGATCGAAAGGATAGAATGATAGCCATAGACCGAAGCGTTCCGACAATGAAATTTTTTCCTCGACCGATTCACTCGGATGGATTTCTCCCTCAATATGCCGGGTATCCAGATTGTCGCGCATGGATTCCGGCATCAGATGGCGGCGATTGGAAGTGGCGTAGACCAGAACATTTTCTGAAGCGGTAGCAATGGAACCGTCCAGTACTACCTTCAACGCCTTGTAGCCAGGCTCATCGGACTCGAACGACAGATCGTCGCAATAGAGGATGAAGCGCTCCGGGCGCCGGTATATCTTTTCGACGATATCGTGCAAG
>JBDSSX010000216.1:0-3520 GCA_039928555.1 Nitrosospira sp.
GCATATTCTGCTGCTGGTGCCGTTATTGGCATTTTCAGGATGCGCGAGTCTTATCGATATGACGCGCGATATCGCGCGCGACTTGGCGGATATTGATGTGGCGGGTATCAGCGGTGGGCTCTTTGGCGGGGAGACTTTTGAGCTGAGCCCGGAACAGACTGCCCAATTAGCGACAGTTCCGGGAGCGCGCATATTGTGGCAGAACGGTATTGAAGAAAGTAAAGCGATGGGATTTATGCCGGTGTTCGAGAACGGCGCTGTTTATGCCGCAGGCTTGAACGGATTTCTTGTGCGTTTTGATCCCACGACAGGCAAACAAGCGGGAAGTGTCAATACTAAACATAAATTGTCGGGTGGCGTGGGTGCGGGTGAAAGTATGTTGCTGGTTGGCACATTCAAAGGCGAAGTTCTGGCATATGATGGCAAAGACGGTAAAGCACTGTGGACGGCCCAAGTATCCACCGAGGTGTTAAGTCCGCCGCGGGCGGATAGCGGGTCGGTAGTGGTTCGCACTGGAGATGGCAGGATTTTCAGTCTGGATGCTGGCAGCGGTAAACGTAAGTGGATATACCAGGGTGCAACCCCATCTCTCACGGTACGGAGTTTTGCTGGCGTATTGATCTCGCAAGGCATGGTATTCGCCGGATTTGCCGGCGGAAAACTGGTGGCGATAAATTTGACGAACGGCGGCGTAACCTGGGAAGCGGTCGTGTCGCGGCCACGTGGCGCTACAGAACTGGAGCGGATGACGGATGTCACCAGTCTGCCGGTGGCTGACGAACAGCAGATATGTGCTGTAGCCTATCAGGGACGTGTTGCCTGCTTTGAAATCGCTAATGGTAATCAGATCTGGGCCCGGGATGTATCAAGCAGCGCAGGTCTCGCCATGAATAATGATTACATATATGTAAGCAACGCTCAAGGCGCGGTGGTGGCTTACAATAAAAAGGATGGTGCCAGCATCTGGAAGCAGGATCTGCTAAATGGCGTTAAATTGTCTCCACCGCTTATTCAGGACGCGCATGTGGTAGTGGGTGATTCCCTGGGCTATGTGAATCTCATCAGAAATGACACCGGTAGTATTGTCGCCCGATCCGCCACTGACGGGAGCGCCATCGTTGCCCGCCCCGTATCTCTGCCTAATGGTTTCGTGGTGCAGACCATGAAAGGCGGGCTTTATGCGTTCAGCATGTAGCTGGAAAAATTGGGTCAATTCATTTATTTTAGAAAGTGCTTATCGCTATCCTTCCGAGAAGAAGGATAGGCGGTCCTTACATAAGAATCAGAAGCCATGAAACCCACCCTAGTACTGGTCGGGCGGCCCAATGTCGGCAAGTCAACGCTTTTTAACCGCCTGACCCGCAGCCGCGACGCAATTGTGGCGGATATTCCGGGATTGACCCGCGATCGCCATTACGGCCATGGCAGGCTGGGTGATAAGCCCTATCTGGTGGTCGATACCGGTGGCTTCGAGCCAATGGTGAAGGAAGGCATTTTGCATGAGATGGCCAAGCAGACCCGGCAAGCAGTGGATGAAGCGGATAGGGTGCTGTTCATCGTCGATGGCAGAAACGGTTTGGCGCCGCACGATAGGGTAATCGCGGAACAACTGCGTAAAACTGGCCGCAAAATCATGCTGGTGGTGAATAAAACCGAAGGCATGGCGTCGTCCGTTGTTACCGCCGAGTTTCACGAACTGGGTCTGGGGGAGCCCTGTGCGATCTCCGCCGCGCACGGCGACAATGTGAGCGAGCTGGTGGAGCTGGCGTTAGCGGATTTCCCCTTGCCGCAAGAAGAAGTAAAAGCGGACCGGCACCCAAAAATTGCTATCGTGGGACGCCCCAACGTTGGTAAATCCACGCTGGTAAATACGCTGCTGGGTGAGGAACGCGTAATCGCGTTTGATCAGCCGGGTACCACCCGCGACAGTATCTATATTGATTTTCATCGCAACGGCCGCGCGTATACGCTGATCGACACCGCCGGCCTGCGCCGTCGCGGTAAGGTATTTGAGACTGTGGAAAAATTCTCGGTGGTAAAGACCTTGCAGTCGGTGGAAGACGCCAACGTAGTAGTACTGGTACTGGATGCAGGAAACGAGATTTCCGACCAGGATGCACATATTGCTGGCTTCATTCTGGAAACAGGGCGTGCGCTGGTGGTGGCGGTTAACAAGTGGGATGGTCTGGATGGTCATCAGCGCGATACCATCAAGAGCGATATTGCCCGGAAACTTTCTTTTTTACTGAGTTTTGCAAAACTCCACTATATTTCGGCGTTGCGAGGCAGCGGCATGAAAGGGCTACTTCCGTCGATTGATGCCGCTTATGCAGCCGCGATGGCAAATTTATCCACTCCCAGACTTACCCGTACTTTACTGGCGGCGGTAGAGAAACAGCAGCCACCGCGTGCCGGCCTATCACGCCCCAAACTGCGCTATGCCCATCAGGGCGGCTCCAACCCGCCATTGATCGTGATCCATGGGAGTGCACTTGATAAGGTTCCCGAAACCTATCAGCGTTATCTTGAAAACACCTTCCGTGAAGCCTTCCAGCTGGAAGGTACCCCATTGCGGGTTGTGTTCAGGTCGGGCCGCAATCCCTATGCTGGAAAAAGTCCGGCACCTCTCAGCGAGGCGGAAGCAAAACGCGCCCACCGCCGCCGCATGGTTGGCAGGAAGAAATATGGTTAAGTATCAATCAGCCTGATAGGCTTGAGAAATGGAAAAAAGCCATGCTGAGTTCCGGTAGCGTGGAAGTCAACGAATCTCTGAACAGATTCTCGATTTCCACAGAGGACGTGCAGCGATTCCCTAATGCAACACCCTCGGCACACTCAAGATGAATTCAGGAATGGCTGTGTCGAAGCGAAGGCCGTCTTCAGCCACCATTTGATAGCTACCTTTCATCGACCCAACCGGTGTGGAAATGGCGGTGCCACTTGTATATTCGAAACTATCGCCCGGTTTTAGCAGCGGCTGCTCGCCGACCACTCCCAGCCCCCGTACCTCCTGCACACCACCCGTCCCATCCGCAATAATCCAATGGCGGCTGATGAGCTGTGCCGAAACCGTGCCCGTGTTGGCGAGCATGATGGTATAAGCGAAAACGTAACGGTCGAGCGCTTCGTCCGACTGTTCCGGGAGGTAGGTAGTGTGAACCGTTACGATAATCTCATATTTTTTACTTTCAGCCATCCCCGCATTGCACACTATTTTTCGAGCCACGGCAAGGGTGGCGGCTACAAAATATGGCGTCGCATGATAAAAGTTATAGAATGATCGCTTACCGGGTGAAGCTGTTAACGCGAATCGGCCATTTGCGGTTAAAATGACGTTTTTTGATTATAAGGAAGCCTTCATGGCTAATTATCGCATCGCTCCGAGCATTCTTTCCGCAAACTTTGCCAAGCTGGGCGAGGAAATCACCGCCGTTATCGATTCAGGCGCGGATATCATCCATTTCGATGTGATGGATAATCACTACGTGCCCAATCTCACCATTGGCCCGCTCGTGTGTGA
>JBDSSX010000217.1:0-4387 GCA_039928555.1 Nitrosospira sp.
GAAATGGCGGGAAAATTTGCTTCTGTTCTCAGCTTTGAATTCGGCGTGGATATTGATAATGCTGTCATTCGGTTAAAGCAAGCGTTACATCCAATGATTAGACACGAGTTACATTTGATGACCGCGAGCCGGAAAACACTTTTGATTGGTATTGAATCACCGGGGAGAACATGATGGCGGCAGGCGCGGAAGCGGTTGCGGTAAGCAGTCCAATGAGTTTGAGTGGCCCACAGATTTTTCTGAGCCGGATGTCCAGCCAGCAAAAGATGGGTGTGATGCTTGCCGTTTCCGCCATCATTGCCTTGTTCGCGGGTGGCTGGATGTGGAGTCAGGCCCCCGATTACAAGGTATTGTTCAGTAATGTGTCCGACCGTGACGGCGGCGCTATCATCGCCGCCCTCCAGCAAATGAATGTGCCCTATAAGTACGCCGACGGTGGCGGGGCGATCCTCGTTCCCGCCAAGGAGGTGCACGATGCCCGCCTCAAGCTCGCCGCGCAAGGGCTGCCCAAGGGGGGCCTGGTGGGCTTCGAACTGATGGAAAACCAGAAATTCGGTACCAGCCAGTTTCTCGAACAAGTGAATTTTCAGCGTGCCTTGGAGGGTGAACTTGCGCGCTCGGTTCAAGCGCTGGCGGCGGTCAGTAGCGCCCGTGTCCATCTGGCCATGGCCAAACAATCGGTATTCATGCGTGAACAGCAGAAGCCCAGCGCCTCGGTGCTGGTTAATCTTTATCCCGGACGCACGCTCGATCCGCAGCAGGTGAACGCAATCATGCATCTGGTATCGAGCAGCGTTCCGAATTTGCCCATCAAGAATGTGACGGTGGTCGACCAGAGCGGCAGCCTTCTAAGCAAAACCGATGAATCCGGCCCCGGCACCGGCCTGGACCCCAACCAGTTGAAGTACGTGCAGGCATTGGAGCAGAGTTATGTGAAGCGGATCGAGGCAATTCTGAGCCCGATTGTCGGGCAGGAAAACGTGCGTGCCCAGGTTGCAGCGGACGTGGACTTCGCCCATTCGGAGCAGATGGATGAGCGCTACAAGCCCAACCAGACTCCCGAAAGTGCCGCGTTGCGCAGCCAGCAGACGTCCGAATCGATGACCACCGGCCAGGGAGAGGGCGGGGTGCCGGGCGCGCTTTCCAATCAGCCTCCGGCGCCCGCGACAGCCCCGATTACGACAACACCGGCCACGCCTCCCAATCAGGCGGCGGCACCTGGCATGCCCGGTGCGCCGGTACCCGGAACGCCTGGTGCGCCTGCCCAGGCAGGGGTGGACCCAGCCGCGCAAACCGTGCCAGCGCCACCTGTCAATTCGCGCAAGGATGCCACCACCAACTACGAAGTGGACAAAACCATCCAGCATGTGCGCAAACAGGTTGGCGGGATCAGGCGGCTGTCGGTTGCGGTGGTGGTCAATCACCGCAAGGTGACGGACGAGAAGGGGGCGGCCAGCATGCAACCCCTCGCCGAAGCGGAAAAAGCGCAGATCATGGATCTGGTGAAAGAGGCCATGGGCTTCAACAGGGAGCGCGGTGATACCCTGAATGTGGTCAACAGCGCCTTCACGGATATAGAGAAAGAACCGGTGCCGGAGCTTCCCTTGTGGCAGCAACCGGAAATGATCGAGCTTGCCAAGGAAATCGCAAAGAATGTATTGATCGGCACGCTGATTCTGTATCTGGTACTCGGCGTGCTGCGGCCAATGCTGAAGCGCATGAGCCAGCCACCGGCGCAGGCGCCCACATTACTAACCGAAAATAATGAGGATCAAGGGGTGCAATCGACGTCTGCTCTAAAACAAACGCCGCAGCTTTCCCAGTATGATGAAAAGCTGGCTCTGGCCCGGCAACTGGCAAAGGACGACCCGAAGATGGTGGCGAGCGTGGTCAAGAAGTGGGTAGCCGGCCATGAGTGAGCTGGGTGTCAATAAAAGCGCGATTCTGCTCATGTCGCTGGGCGAGGACGAAGCAGTGCAAGTGCTCAAGCATCTCACTCCCCGTGAGGTGCAGAAAGTCGGTACTGCCATGGCAAAGATCAAGAACCTGAGCCGGGATCAGATCGATAGCGTGATCAGCGATTTCTGCAACCAACCGAAAGATAAAACCACCGCTCTGGCTCTCGACGCGGAGGGCTATGCCCGCTCGGTGCTTCATAAAGCGTTGGGAGAGGATAAATCCGCAGATCTTATCAGCCGTATTCTGGAAGGCAGCGATACCAGCGGCATAGAGGGCCTCAAATGGATAGATTCGCCATCCGTGGCGGAGCTGATCAAGAGCGAACATCCGCAGATTATCGCCACGATCCTGGTGCATCTTGACCGTGATCAGGCAAGCGAGATTCTGGGACATCTCCCCGAGCTGCTGCGTAATGATGTGCTGCTGCGTATTGCCACGCTCGACGGCATCCAGCCCTCGGCATTGCGCGAACTTAACGATGTGCTGACCGACCTGCTGTCGGGTAGCGAGAATATCAACAAAAGTCCGGTGGGAGGTACCCGCACCGCGGCGGAAATCATTAATTTCATGGGTAGCGCGGCCGAGACTTCCATACTCGACAATCTGCGCGAATTCGACCCGGATCTGGCCCAGAAAATAATAGACCAGATGATCGTGTTCTAAAACCTGATGGATATCGACGACCGGGGTATCCAGCTGGTGCTGCGCGAGGTCCAATCCGATTCTCTTATCGTTGCGCTGAAAGGTGCCGTGCCGGAATTGCGGGAGAAGATATTCAAGAACATGTCCAGCCGGGCTTCGGAAATGCTGCGCGAAGACCTGGAAGCAATGGGTCCGGTGAAAGTGCGCGAAGTAGAGGCCCAGCAAAAGCAAATATTGCAGACCGTCCGGCGGCTTGCCGACGAGGGTCAGATCGCGTTCGGCGGCAAGGGCGAGGAGAGTTACGTTTAAATCAAGCGCGTTTCTGTAAATTTGAATTTCAGGCTTTGAATTCATAGAGACGATCTTAACTTCCGCTCCCATCGGGGAGAAAAAATGACACAGGAAATAACAGCCATGGTCAGTCAGATTATTCCCAGAGAACGCCTCGCCACCTATGAGCGCTGGGAGATGGGGGCCTTCGAGAAAGCCGCAACGGGTGCTAGATCCGCTACGGCATCGACAGCCTGTTCTGGAGTCGACGAGCCGGAACAGCGGGTAGCGGTCATTCTGCCTACGGTCGAGCAGATTGAGCGGATACATCAGGAGGCGCAACGGGAAGGCTACGCGGCGGGATACGAAACAGGTCACGAGGCAGGTTATGAAGCCGGTCGCGAGCAGGCCACAATGGAAGCCGAAAGATTGCAGAACCTGCTCAGCGGTTTCCAGCGGGCACTGGCTGACGCCGATCGGACCATCGGCAACGATCTGCTTACTCTGGCTCTCGACCTTGCCAGGCAAATGGTACGCGAAGCCCTCAGGGTGAAGCCGGAACTCGTGTTAGCGGTGGTGCGCGAAAGCCTCCACAACGAGTCAGCATTCGGTCAACCGCCGCAGTTATACCTGCACGCGGAGGATGCCGCCCTAGTGCGGGAACATCTGAGCCATGAACTCAACGACTGCACAGTCCGCGTCGATGCTCACCTGGAGCGCGGCGATTGCAGGATCAAGACAGGCAGCGGCCAGGTCGACGCCACTCTTGCCACCCGGTGGCAGCGTATCGCGCAAGCACTGGGGCAGAACAGCAACTGGCTGGAACAATCCTGATTCCATAAATGAGATAGATGATGCAAGCTTCCTCCAATAACCCGGCCGAAACCCACGCAGGCCAGTGGCGTGGCTTTCTCAAGGATTGCGGCGATGTAGCCGCTACCGCAGAACCTTTTCAGCGGTCAGGCAGCCTCACCCGTGTCACAGGGCTGGTAATGGAAGCGGTGGGGCTCAAGCTTGCGGTGGGCAGCGGTTGCACGGTGTTGATGCCCAACGGCAACAAAGTGGAGGCGGAGGTGGTGGGCTTTCACGGGGAGCGGCTTTACCTGATGCCGACCCAGGAGGTATTCGGATTGACGCCTGGCGCCAAGGTCATTCCGTGGGAAAACACCACAATCCCCGCAACATTGCCCGCGCCCGGCGTTGCCAACCATCCGCATCGCCGCGCATCCGACCGGGTCAGGCACTTCCCGGTGGGCGAAGGCCTGCTGGGACGGGTGCTGGACGGTGTTGGGCGTCCGCTGGATGGCCTCGGGCCGCTAAAGGCGGAACGCGCCGCGCCGCTCGTAAATCAGTCATTCAACCCGCTTGACCGGGAACCCATCAATCAAGTACTGGACGTCGGGGTGCGTGCCATCAATGCGCTGCTCACTGTGGGGCGCGGTCAGCGCATGGGCCTGTTTGCCGGTTCCGGAGTGGGGAAGAGCGTCCTGCTCGGCATGATGGCACGCTATACCAG
>JBDSSX010000218.1:0-9784 GCA_039928555.1 Nitrosospira sp.
TTATTATCAAAACCAAGTACGACAACCAGGAGAAAATACCATGAATAATATGCCCAGCAAAAAATCAATCATTTCTCTCGCCCTTGGAACCGCCATTGTCGCCGCGCTTGGCGCTGCGCCCATTGCCTCCGCGGGGGAGAATCCTTTCGCCGTGCAATCTCTAGGTAAAGGCTACATGGTGGCTGACTATCATGGAGGTGACAAAAAGGATGCATCTGGTGACAAGAAGTCCGGTGAAGGCCGATGTGGAATGTCCATGGCGGATGCCGATAAAGATGGCCGAGTCAGCAAGGAAGAGCACGCTCGTCATAGTCAAATGATGTTCGAAAAAATGGATGCCAATGGAGATGGATATATCGACAAAGACGAAGCGGATAAAATGAGAATGAAATATAAGCGTAGCCACTCGCAGCGGTCCGGCCAGGGATACGGGTCCGGCGATCAATCCCCGCTGGCCGGCCAATACGAGGCGGGATGGGGCGGGAAAAACCTGCAGCACATGAAACCCATGGGCGATTAGGAAAAATAGCCCATTGTCGGTTGTTTTATCCGGCCGGCATGGGCTGAAAGACTTGAGAGCGCGGTATACGTTGAAAGGTAAAACCGTTGTGCGCCATGTAAGCGAGTAACGGTTGTCCTTTATGCGTATGGGTTCCGGGTGCGCCGGGATTGATTCGCCAGCGCGTGATTGCTTATCGCTGTGCTGTTAACTTCGATAATCCGCGTTGATCTTTACATAATCATAGGACAGATCGCAGGTCCATATTGTGGTGGACGCCGGTCCCCTGTCAAGTACAACCCGCACGGTGATTTCAGATTGCTTCATCACTCGCTGGCCATCGTGTTCCCGGTAACCCGACGCTCTTCCGCCATTCTCTGCAACCAGTACATCATCCAGATAGAGTTGCAATCTGTTCACGTCAAGCCCGTCTATACCCGCATAACCAATGGCTGCGAGTATTCGGCCCAGATTGGGATCGGATGCAAAAAATGCGGTTTTAACCAGCGGTGAGCGGGCAATGGCATATGCGGCTTTGCTGCATTCGTCCGGTGTCTTACCGCCTTCAACCCGCACGGTGATAAACTTGGTTGCGCCCTCGCCATCGCGCACGATCGCTTGTGCAAGCTGTGCGGCAACTTCTGTTACCGCATCTTGCAGTGCGGTGAATCCGGCGCTTGCTTTATCCGTGATTGCCGAATTGCCCGCATGGCCCGTTCCAATCAGAATGAAAGCATCGTTAGTTGAAGTATCCCCATCTACGGTAATGCGGTTAAATGACTTATCCGCCGCATGTCGCACGATTTCCTCCAGCAGCGGTTGAGTCAAAGCCGCATCGGTGGCTATATAACTCAGCATCGTCGCCATGTTGGGATGGATCATTCCAGAGCCTTTCGCAATGCCGGTAATAGTCACGGTTGTTCCGTCGAGCGAAATCTGTTTCGATACTGCCTTGGGGACAATATCGGTTGTCATGATTGCCTGGGAAGCAGCAAACCAGTTGTCCGGTTTGAGATTGGCTACCGCTGCGGGCAAACCCGCGACAATTTTTTCCAGCGGCAGGGGCTCCATGATCACACCGGTGGAAAATGGCAGTATCTGGAGACTGTCGCATCCCAGCAATCGGGCAAGCTCCGCGCAGACGGCACGGGTATGCGTAATCCCCTCCTCACCTGTGCCCGCATTGGCGTTACCGGTATTGATGACTAATGCGCGGATCGAGGATTTGGAATCCGGATTCGAAAGATGCTCTTTAGCAACCACCACCGGCGCGGCGCAAAAAGCGTTTTGCGTAAATACTCCGGCGACGTTTGCACTGTCATTCAGCGTGATCACGAGCAAATCCTTGCGCCCGGGTTTCCGGATTCCGGCTTCTGTAATGCCGAGGGACACACCTTTTATCGGAAGCAATTGTTCAGGCAGTGAAGGTATGAAGTTGACAGGCATAATGATGCGGCTGGTAATGTAATGAAGAAATTCAAAGAAATATGTTATGCGCGGCACTATCGCACATATTAAACGCTGATAAGTCTATTTTTTTTTCAGGTAAAACATGAATTCTCCGGTTGTTTCCGAGGAGGATAGAAGTTCATTACCCGTCTGATCAGCGAAGACCTGGAAATCAATCACCGCGCCAGGATCGGTTGCCAGGATTTTCAGCACTTGCCCGGTAGTCATTTCCGCCAGGGATTTTTTGGTTCGCAGAATGGGCAGGGGGCAGTTCAGGCCGCGCACATCCAGTTCATTGTCGCAATTCATGCGCGTCCTCACCGATTACTCGTTAACGTTAGCGGCTGGCTCATGCTATTCCGATATGGCATGACACTCGAATGCGTCAAAGTGAATTCAGAAGGAAATGCGTGCGTATCCAGGGTTATTAAAGTGCCGCACACGCGTCGGCAGCCGCGGCAAATTTCCCATATCGCGCCAGCCACGGTAGTGGAATGGAAAGTCCGGAGTTATCCCGTGTCGCGGCATGCGCCGCAACCAGGGCGCCAAGCATGATTGAGCGTCCGCAACTATCGCCGCCGGCACGAATGTTGGACTCGATTGCAATGCGATAATCAGCGGCATGTTGTGCAATATGGAAAATTACCGGCAGGCCTTCCGCGACATGGCAGGCCATACCAAAGTGCTGTGCAACCGCAACGCTATCCAGCGCGGATATGTTGAGCGCCGCTTCAAGCAGTGGTTTAAGGGTATTCCCCGCAAATGACAGAGCATCCGTCAATGCTTGCCCAATCGGTGTGCCTTGCAATACTTTAAACAAAGCCGCTGACGAACACTGCGCCGCGGCGACCGCCAGTGTGTTGTTGTTTGTTACGCGAACGGTTTCCTCTACCCGCCCAAGCAACTCCTCCAGCGTCCCGGCGTGCGTTGCGATCAGCGCCGGAAGCGCTGCCAGGGCTGGATGCTGATCGTCGTCAGCACCGGATGCCGCCGGAAACTCCGCTGGTTCAAGTGATAACAGCGTGCGCAACGTGTGACGGGTAGGGGAATCGATATAACCCACGAATGCGCCACCAGGCCCAAAGTGTGCGCGGTATTCGGTCTGATACCCGATACGATTGAATTTTCCATGCGTTGCCAGATGCTTCAACATCAACAAGCACGCCTCGCCGTAGCTGGTCGATTCTCCAGGAGATTTGCCGCCATGGGCGAAGTACCCTTTCGCACCGGCATAATTGTCCGCGTCGGGTTGTAGAAACGTCAATCCCCTGGCTGCTTCAATTTCCGCAATGCGCACCGGATCGTAAAGCCAGTGCAGACCGAGCGCGGCGGAATCAGCCACGAGGGCACCGAGGACAGCGGCGCTATTTGGATTTTTCATCATATTCAGAATCTCTCAAGTTCCTCGGAAAGAATCGCTCAGATTCTTTTTGCGATTATCCGGGCATACTTCTAAATTTCTTCTTCGGGAGAAAGTTTTCGCGCCTCGTCTTCCAGCATCACCGGAATGCCATCCTTAATGGGAAAGACCAGTCGATCCGCCTTGCAGATCAGTTCATTTTCCGATTTCCTGTAAAGCAGCGGTCCTTTGCATAATGGACATACCAGAATATCAAGCAATTTTGCGTCCATAAATTGTTACTCCAGTTTCATAAGATTGCTTATCGGCAAAAGTCTTGCATTTTAACGCCCGTTTTCATGGCCGCGTATTCTATCTGGAGTTTTCAGTCGTGAAAGTGATGTGATTGTATCCCGCCATGCGTGCGGCCTCCATAACCGCTATAACTGACTGATGTGTGGCTTGTGCATCCGCATTGATGACAATTACCGGGTCAGGCCGGTTGCCTGCCGCGGCGCGCAATTCAGCACTGAGTCCTTCGGCACTGGAGTAATTGATGGATGCCCGGTTTACCATATAGCTCCCACTGGCGCTCACCGACACGTCAATGACATTGGGGCGTTCAGCGGTTTTGTCGGATGTTGCCTGCGGCAGATTGATTTCAAGCGCTGAAAATTTTGAGTAAGTCGTGGTAATCATCAGGAAAATAAGAATTACCAGTAACACGTCGATCATTGGCACCAGATTAATTTCCGGCTCTTCTTTCTGTCTGCCGCGCTGGAAATTCATGGGAGTTAGCTGTGTCGTGATAAATAACGGTAAACGATCAATCCCGCCGCTCGCCGTGAATGATTTCCACCAGTTTTAGCGCTTGCAATTCCATTTCTACCACCAGCGCGTCCACTTTGGCACGGAAATGACGATAAAAAATCATGCTGGGAATAGCCACCAGGATGCCGAATGCCGCATTATAAAGCGCTACGGAAATACCATGAGCGAGTTGTGCCGGATTGCCGCTGCCAGTAGAAGGCGTATTCGCGCCGAAAATTTCGATCATGCCGACCAGGGTTCCGAACAGACCCATCAGCGGGCTCAGGGAAGCGATGGTTCCCAGCGTGGTGAGATAACGGTCAAGGTCATGCGCAACTGAACGTCCCGCTTCTTCGATCGATTCTTTCATGATTTCGCGCGTACTCTTGTCATTTCTCAAACCCGCCGCAAAAATCTGTCCGAGGGGAGAGTGATTTTGGAGACGGGCAAGCATATCTTCACTGACACCGCTTTTACGGTATTCGTGCACTACCTTTGGCAGGAGGTCTCTCGGCGTTACCACGCTCAGGCGCAAGGTCCAAATGCGCTCACCAATAATGCCGGCGGCAACGACGGAAGCCAAGATAATCGGCCAGATTGGCCAACCGGCAGCTTGAATCAATGCGAACACGCGACAGTTCTCCTTAGTAATCCGGTGCGTAAAATCAGAGCCATAATCTTAAAACCCAGCCACAAAAACTGCACACTCCACCCATTCGTCCAATTGCCTTATTTAGGGTAATGTATCTTGCCCATGTGATTTCAGCAAGGATAAGGGGGTAAGGGGCATTATTTTCTTGTCCACAATTGCTGTGGATAAGTTTGTGGGTAGTTTGCAGATAAGCGCATTAAGTCACCCTCCCACAACAGTATTTTCTGATTAGACTAATTTTTGAACTTAAATTTAATTGTTATGAAACAGATAGTTATCTATATTCATAGGATTCATGCGGGTTTGCCTCGAGCAATTATGCAATTTTTGTGACGAATGTGGATTACTGTAGAATGTCAAGATGAATTTTCTTATGGACATGGAGATTGACCGCACCGTCCTGAGTGTGAGTGAATTGAATCGTGGCGCCAGGGACCTGCTTGAACAAGCCTTCCCATTATTGTGGGTTAGCGGTGAAATTTCGAACATCAAGCGTTACGGTTCAGGCCACTGGTATTTTTCTCTCAAAGATTCGAATGCCCAGGTACGCTGCGTCATGTTCCGGGATAAAAATCAGTATCTCGGCTGGGAGCCCAGGGATGGCATGCAGGTGGAGGTACGCGCGCTTGTGACGCTATATCAGGCGCGCGGAGATTTCCAGCTGAGCGTCGAGACCATCCGGCGGGTGGGGCTGGGCACGTTGTTCGAGGCTTTTGAGCAACTCAGGGCTCGATTGGGAAAGGAGGGGCTGTTCGACCCTGACCGGAAAAAACCATTGCCGTCATTTCCAAAACAGATCGGTATTATCACTTCTCCGGCCGCTGCCGCACTCCATGATGTTCTGTCCACATTGCAGCGGCGCATGCCTTCTCTGCCCGTGATCATTTATCCTACGCCGGTGCAGGGTATGGGTGCGGCCGCAAAAATAGCGGCGGCTATTCAGAAGGCTGCAAGCCGCGCTGAGTGTGACGTGCTGATTGTGTGTCGAGGCGGTGGCAGTATCGAGGATCTGTGGGCATTTAATGAAGAGATTGTGGCGCGGGCAATTGCTGCTTGCCCGCTTCCCATCATCAGTGGGGTGGGTCACGAGACCGATTTTACCATCGCTGATTTTGTCGCCGACATTCGCGCACCCACGCCAACCGGCGCATCCCAGCTCGTCTGCCCGGATCGTGAAGAATTGCTGCGTCGCTCGAAAATTCTGTATGACCGCGTACAGCGCGAAATGCAGCGCGATATGGAAAGCCGCGTGCAAAACATCGATATGCTCGCCGGCCGGCTCGTACATCCTGGTAAACGGATCGATGATCAGCTTACGCAACTTCAGCGTTTGCGTGGACGTTTTGCGGGTTCGTGGCAACGGAATTCAGAAATCAGATATTGGCGCTTGCGTGACCTTGATCGGCGCATTACCGCTATCCGGCCCGACATTTCCCATCTGATCGAACGGCAGCATGAATTAAGTCTGCGGCTGAACCGGGCCGGTGCCAGCCGCATTGAAATGCTCATAGTGGGTTTGCGGCGTCAGCAGGCAAACCTTGCGCATCTTAACCCGGCGTCAGTATTGGAGCGCGGCTATAGCATTGCTTATGCCGCTGACGGCACAGTACTGAGAAATAGTGACCAGATCGGCATCGGGGATACCATACGGGTGACATTTGCCAAAGGATGGAGCAAGGCGAGCGTGTCGGAGAAAGGCGAGTAGCACTGTAGCGTATCTGACGCATCACAACGCTGATACCCACGCGATTGTAAAAAATTCGCGATCATTGTGGACATTTAGGTAGCGGTAATGCAGACTTGGGGCGTGCCTGACACCTGCGTCAGCCTTTAGTCCGGATGTTTCATAAATTCGCGTGATGATCGCGGAGGATTTTGTTTTGTAGGGGGATTCTGTGAAAGAGCGGCGTAGTTATTCATACGCCCGACTGAGCAAAATTTCCATACGAAACAAAAGACCAACGAGGACGCGCGTCAATTTAAGAAACATCCGGGTTGGTATGCCAGGTAATTTTTTTTGCATAAGCCTATGCGATTCCCTCGGCTACTGAATTTTGTTTAGCCCTCTTCATCAGGAAAATTATCTCCAATGCCAAGAACGTTCCTCATGCTCGGCGCTATCAACGCATTTCTGTGCGTAGCTCTCGGCGCTTTCGGCGCGCATGGCCTGAAACAAAGACTTTCTACCGACATGCTTGCCGTATATCAAACGGGGGTGCAATATCATTTCTATCATGCGCTGGGCCTTCTCGCGGTGGGTTTGATATTGCTGCATTTCCCCAAATCTAGACTGGTCGTGTTTTCGGGCTGGTCGATGGTCGCGGGGATCGTCCTGTTCTCGGTCAGTCTGTATGTGCTGAGTCTGACGGGGATACGCGGACTCGGCGCGATAACGCCGCTTGGCGGCGTAGCGTTTTTGAGTGCATGGGCGATGCTTGCTTATGGCGTATGGTCTGCAAAATGAGCCACGCCGTAATAGTCCTGGTTGTATCGGTAATCCCGTTGCAGCAGTGACACTTCATTATTTTTTCGCTCCTTGTCCGCGCGGACTGGAGTCCGTACTCGTTACCGAGCTGGAACAACTCGGTGCGTCTTCTGTGCAAGGACGCGATGGCGGAGTGCAGTTTCAGGGCGACTGGCGCATCTGCTATCGAGCTAATCTGGAAAGCCGCATTGCCAGCCGTGTTCTTTGGCAGGTTGCAAGCCAGCTCTATGCGAGTGAGGCCGACGTATATAATATCGCTCGCGCCTTGCCATGGAATGAATGGTTTGCTCCCGCGCTCACTATTCGGGTTAATGTGGCTGCGATCAGGTGCCCGCTGCGTAGTCTCGATTTTGTCACCCTCAAAATCAAGGATGCGGTCTGCGACAAATTTCGCGAGATTACCGGCAGTCGTCCCAGCGTGGATACGGTGCAGCCGGATATACGCATTCACGGCTTTCTTGATGCGCGGACGTTTTCTTTATATCTGGATACCTCCGGCGATGCATTGTTCAAGCGCGGCCTGAGAAAAACTGCCGGAGACGCTCCCATACGGGAAAACCTGGCTGCCGGAATTTTGAATCTGACAGGCTGGCAGCCAGGCATTCCGCTGCTCGACCCGATGTGTGGCAGCGGTACATTCCTGCTGGAAGCAGCGCAAATTTCATTAAATATCGCGCCCGGATCGGGACGCAGTTTTGCGTTTGAAAAACTGAAGAAATTTGATAAAGGGCTCTGGGCGCAGCTTAGGGATGCGGCCATAGCACGGCAAAAACCGGTAGTCTGTCAGCCCATATTCGGCAGCGACTTGTATGGCGATGTTTTGGCGGATGCACGTGCAAATTTGTCTGCGGCGGGATTTTCTGAGATCGTTACCCTGAAGCAGGCGAATGTGCTGGAAATCTCCGCACCCGCACCTCTCGGCTTTCTTGTCACCAATCCTCCCTACGGGGTCCGCCTGGGTGAATCGGAAAATCTTCTGGAGCTTTATCCGAAACTGGGAGATGTGTTGAAGAAAAAATTCAGTGGCTGGAAAGCTTATATTTTTACGGCTGATCCGCTTCTGCCAAAATTTATACGCTTGACAGCCTCACGTCGCACGCCTTTGTTCAACGGCGCGCTCGAATGCCGTTTGCTGGAATATAAAATGGTAATGGGTGGGATGCGGAGGGTTCGAGAAACCGGCATTACACCCCCGGTAGATTAGCCGCCTGCCGTACTTGAATAATAGAGCCTTGCGGCCATTTCCTTTAAATCCGGCAGGCTGTTGGATTTTAATAGCCGTTATAATTAGTCGATGAAGCCAGGAATAAGAGCAATTTTTCTATTGATATTTCTGAGCTGTGCCAGCCTGGTCAGCTATGCCCTTTATCTCCAGTTGATAAAAAATCTTTTACCGTGTCCGTTGTGCGTCGTACAACGCGTAGCCTATTGGCTAGTGGGTTTAATTGCACTATTGGCATTTCTCCATAATCCACGGGTAGTAGTACGCCGGATATACAGTGGTACCATGGCCGTTCTTGCATTCACCGGGGCGGCGGTGGCACTGCGTCAAGCGTGGTTGGTGCGCTACCCCGAGGCATTCGAATGCAGTATCAGCCCGGAAGAAAATTTTTTGAATGCCTTACCCATTGCGCGATGGTGGCCCACGATGTTCGAAGCAAACGGAGATTGCGCCGACGCAATCTGGAAATTCGCATCGTTCAATCTTCCTGATTGGTCAGCTATTTTTTTCCTGATCTTTGGTGGTTTGGCGGTTTATATTTTTTTTGCCGGACACAATAGGGAGCATTTTCGTACTTGAAAACTGAACTTGCAGCCCCATTTACAACCTGTCTTTTACACGTAAAACGAATCCACCTCTATGAAACGAGTTTTCTTATTTGTAATCACTAACCTGGCGATTCTGTTGGTGTTGAGCATTACTCTGCGCCTGTTAGGCGTGGACCGCATTCTGGATGCGGAGGGTGGCGGCATAGATTTCAATTCCCTGCTTATCATGGCGGGGGTAATTGGATTTGGCGGGTCGCTGATTTCACTTGCCATGTCCAAGTGGAGCGCAAAACGTATGACTGGCGCGGTGGTGATCGAACAGCCTTCCGATCCGACCGAGCGTTGGCTGGTAGAGACTGTCAGGCGCCAGGCCGATCGTGCTGGAATTGGCATGCCGGAAGTGGCGATTTATGATGCGCCCGACGTGAATGCCTTTGCCACTGGCATGAACCGCAATGATGCACTGGTGGCCGTTAGCACCGGTCTGCTGCATAGCATGCAGAAAGATGAAATCGAAGGAGTGCTTGCGCATGAAATAAGTCATGTCGCAAACGGCGACATGGTAACACTCGCGCTGATTCAGGGTGTAGTCAATACTTTCGTGATTTTCCTGTCAAGAGTAATCGGTCATTTTGTGGATCGGGTTGTGTTTAAAACCGAGCGGGGCCACGGCCCGGCTTTTCTGATCACGACCTTGGTAGCCCAAATGGTGTTGGGAATACTTGCCAGCATGATAGTCATGTGGTTCAGCCGCCAGCGCGAGTTTCGCGCCGATGCGGG
>JBDSSX010000219.1:0-2657 GCA_039928555.1 Nitrosospira sp.
AACGCATGTCCATCTTATTCAAGCGTCTGCACATTGTCCGCATGGTCGACGCCAAGCGCAACACCCTTATCTATCTGACCTATTCCGACAAATTGATAGATGGAAACCCGCAAAACAGCGTTACCGCCGTTCCCGTAACGCACGCGACACCGATCCCAATTAAATAAATCGGTCAAATAAACTCCTCAACCTGTCACGATATCGTCGCGCTTACGTTGCGATATCGCCCTTTCTCGCCCTTTTGCCCTCTTTTCGGGAATAAACCGCAATCCGCCAGGTCCGTGGCATCTGGATTTCGAGCAGAATACTTTAAGAAATGAGAATCGTTAACTTACGTACGCTACCGTACGGACTCATCCTTAAGAGTGAAATAAAATCGCTTATCAGTGCTGACAAGCACGAAAGAAAGAATGAGCGCATAACCGGTTAACAATTCACCGGAATTTATAATTTATCAACCTGAGGAGGCACACAAATGCATAAAATTCTTCGCAAATCGCGATTCACTCTGGCTGCTGTCGCGTTGATCACCGGTACTCTTGCGGGAGGCGCGGGAATAGCGACAGCGGGTGAAATCAAGGTTAATCTAAGCGGTGATCAGGAAGTCCCCGCTGTCCAGACTTCCGCAAGCGGCAGCGGCACGATAACAGTTGAGGATGACAAGTCTGTCAAAGGCAAAATTACCATTTCCGATATCAAGGCGACCGGTGCGCATATTCATGAAGGAGCAGCTGGTAAGACCGGCTCGGATATTATCGCGCTCAAGAAAACTGGTGACAATGAGTGGTCCGTCCCGACTGGTGCAAAGTTGACCGATGCGCAATACGATGCCTTCAAGGCCGGGGGCCTTTACATTAACGTTCACAGCGACGTCAATAAAGCCGGCGAAATACGCGGTCAATTGAAACGCTAACCGGACTCTTGTTAACGCGGAGCCCCGTCAGCCGGCGGGGTAACGTGTTTGGCTATTAATCGTTCAATAACCGCGCCCGCCCATGACGAAATATTTTCGAACCTGGTCAGATAGCTTGGCCCAACGTCCACCTGGTAAGCCTGCAGAAGATCCTCGCCCCGTTGATCCGGATAAACCGGGAAAAGATCCTCAACCATTCGATCCGGATAAACCTGTAGATCCAAGACCCTTCGATCCTGATCCGTCTCCCGGCGATCCGATCGTTGACCCCGCGGACGAGCCTCTGCTCCAATATTGACTTGCGCGGGGCATTCGCTTCGAGCGGATTCCTCATGAGACCCAGGCATCTCAGTGTATGCCTTCCCGGCTCCTGTCGACCTGAGCCGTTGTGACCAGGCTTGCGTGGTTACCCCATGCATTGCGGATATACGACAGAACCAGCGCGACCTCGTCATCGCGCAGAACTTGCGCAAATGGCGGCATGCCGTAAGGACGCGGATTACCCGCGGTGGATGGTGGATAGCCTCCGTTGAGGACACTGCGAATCGCATTAATGGGGGGCGTCATGGTGACGCCTCGATTACCTGCCAGTGGCGGATAAATACCGGGTGCGCCTTGTCCCGAAGCACCATGGCAATCCTCGCAATGCTTTTCGTAGATTTTTGCGCCTTGCTGAAACCATTGCCGCACCTGCTCGGTAAGCGCGGGAGGACCCGGTTGGACACGTGGCGCGCTCTCGGGCAACGATTTCAGATAAACCGCCATCGCGCGCGCATCCTCCTTGGTCAGGTACTGAAGGCTATGTCTGACCACATCCGCCATGGGACCCGATGTGGTCGCCCGCGGGGAAGTACCCGTAGTGAGCAATTGCACGATCTCCTCGACCGGCCAGTCGGCGGAACCGGCTTCCAGGCGCGCGGTTAAAGATGGCGCATACCAGTTGGAGCCCATGATCTGCCCGCCCCCCAAGGCATCTTCCCCGGTGGTGGCCCCCAGCGGATTACGCTCCGCATGACAAGCGTTGCAATGGCCGAGACCCTGCACCAGATAAGCACCACGGTTCCACTCCTTGTTTTTCGCGGATTCCGCCTGATAAACGCCCGGTTTGAAGTAGACGGCACGCCAGAGGCTTAACAGCGGTTGAAAGTTGTAGGGAAAATCAATCTTGTGCGGCGGGTTATTTTGCGCAACAGGTGAGAGCGTTTGAAAGTGGGCAAAAATGGCAGCCGAGTCTTCGCGGGTGATTCTCGTATACTCGGTATAAGGAAAAGCAGGGTATAAAGGCCGGCCATCACGTGATTTGCCGTCGTGCAAAGCCTTCCAGAAATCCTGTTCATTCCAGTGCCCGATCCCTGTTGCTTTATCCGGCGTGATATTGGGCGAGATGAACGTGCCAAAGGGCGTGGACAAACGGCGCCCTCCCGCATAGGGCCGGCCGCCCTGGGCCGTATGGCATCCCATGCAATTGCCTGCCTGCGCGATATAGGCACCCCGGTCCTGGCGTTGTCCGGAAGGTGCTGTGGTCTTCGGGATCGCCGCTTCCGCTCCAACGGGGGGCGCACCAAGCAGTTCGAATGACAAACCCAAGCCTGTCAGACACGCTAGTATTGTGGCAATAATAGTTCGTCTCATTGAACGCCGCCTTGCTGCACAATGCTGCCGCAGCGCCGGGCCATCTCAACGGGAAGCGTGGCAGCCGGACCGGTATTCTCGGGAACGGGCTGGGCGGCCAGCCACGCGGCAA